>CALMEH010000067.1 GCA_937863115.1 uncultured Acidobacteriota bacterium | reverse complement strand
CTTGACGTTGCTCACACCAATCGCAAAAACCGCAAAAAATACCGCTAAAACTGCCGCCGCTTTTTTACTAAACGACTGCACTGACTCAAAATTTGTAGCCCAAATCATATTTATTTCCCTCCTCAAAATTCCTTTATTTAATTAAAATTCTTGAGCAAACCGGCTCTCGCAAGATACGAAAATCAATCAAATTATTGCCTCAAGATTCATTATTTCGATTTAAAAGTCATCTAATAAAAACTAGCTTTTTATAGAGGATTTGTCAATTATTAAAGAAGTGGGCAATCTCAACAATGCAGAAACACGCACGAAGTAAGTGTGCCTTTTCACAGCAATAACATACTTACTTCGTGCGTGTTTCTGCACTTATAGACTGATGACAGACTCCGCAGAATCCGTTCATCAGCCCCGATGTTTTTTTATGACTGATTAGTGAACATTATACTGTGCCGGAACCTGATCGCCCGCCGCTCCTAATGTAAAAAACGTCGTCGTGCCGCCTGTCGGACTATAAACGTAGAAAACACCATTGCGGAAAACTGCTAAATCCGCTCTTCCATCGCCATTATAATCGCCCGGTGCAGCTACATCACCTGCAATACCGAAAGTAGTTTGTTGGTCTGCGCCGCCCGATGACGGTCTCCAATACCAGGTTCCTGAACGATATACTGCAATATCTGTTTTGCTGTCGCCGTCGAAATCTGCGGTGATCACAAAGTCAGTTGAAAATCCGAATGTTGTAACAGGTTGGACAACTCCGGTTGAAAGTCTGATCCAGAATTGACCTGCACCTGCCACACCACGTTGAACACCGAAATCAGCCGTGCCATCGCCGTCATAATCGCCCGGTGCGACAAAATCGCCCGATGCGCCCCAAGGAACAAATGTTACAGGTCCGTTGGCAACCGTGCGGTAATACCACGTTCCGTTTGATTCACGCCAAACGGCTAAATCATCTGCCGCCGTGCCGCCATAGTTGTTCACGACAGTTGGATTATCTCCGGTTTGTCCGAACGGTTCGACACGAGCCGTCATCGTTGCGCTGTTCAGAATGTAGAATGCCGCCACGGTTGCTGCGCCCGGTCGCCAAATAGCAATGTCGTCTTTTTGGTCGCCGTCAAAATCTGCCGGTGTCAAAACGTCAGTATTTAATCCCCAAGCCGAAGCCGCTGTCGGTGTTGCCGCGCCGTTGATGTTCCAGAACCACGTTAATTGTCCTGCCGCGCCGCCGCCCGTATTTCTGGTTACAACCCAATCGGTTTTGCCGTCGCCGTCAAAATCAACCGGTGCGTCGCCCGGCATTGCCACCATTCCCGGTGTGTAGCTGAAGGTGTCAATGCCGATAAAGTCGGAATTGTCGCCCGCCGGTCCGCCCATTTCGACGAAGTATCTGAATGCGATTCTGCCTGATGTCGGTCCTGCCAAGCCTGATAATGTAATCGTGAATTCAGTCCAAACCGACGGATACACACCTAAATCATACATCGGGTTAATGTCCAACAAAAGATTCGTGAAATCGCCAACTGCCACCGCGCCTGTGCCGACATTGGTGCTGGTTCCGTTTGTTGAAAGACGAACTTGCAGACGATCGGGAAACTGTTGATTCGTTACCGTGCGTGTCCAAAACTTGATTTGGTCGCCATTAGAAAACGTCCGGTTCGGCGAAATAAACCAGTTACTGATCGTGTTCGCACCCGTTACGCTGTTAAAATTACATCCGATATATGCGGTCGGCGCACCGGCTTGCGACGGAAAAACCGTCGAATTGCCTTGAAACCAAGTCGTCGAACCCGTCGGCACACTGTTATTCTGCACCGTCCAACCCGGAACCGGAACAACCGCGAAATCTTCACTAAAGGCTTGCGCCTGCGCTGTTCCGACACTCATTGCCAAAACACCGAAAAATATCACCGTTATTGCTGTTGCTTTTGCGGCAAAAGATTTTCCTAAATTATATATTTGCGTCAAATTCATAAATTTTTTTTCCACTCCTCAAAGATTTAAAAATCAATAGCTTTTAATTGTCGAATTGTAAATGAAGAAAAAGGGGACTCTGGTGAATAAATTTACTCGACAAGAAACTTAATATTAAACTAGAAAAAGATAACTTTTTTGAAGTTGTTTTGTCAATAAAGATTAAGGGATTAGGTCGAAATTTTAGAAAATTTAATATTTTTTGGTGTTAAACTGAAAAAAAAACTAAGGTTTGTATAAAATTAGACACGTGGGGAAACATTACAGTTAGAATTTAAATGTTTTCTGTATTATTATATGCAAACAAACGGAATATGGTCGGTTTTGTTGATATTTTTGGACGGAGTCGGGATAGGTGAAAGAAAGGAAACAAATCCGTTTTCAAAATTTACAAACCTTGAACCATTAGCACATTTTCGAGGTGAAATTTCGGATATTCCCTTTAGTGGGAAATTAGCTTTAACCGACCCGCGTCTCGGAATCGAAGGTCGTCCGCAGAGCGCATCAGGGCAAACGACAATTTACACGGGAATAAATATTCCAAAAACGCTCGGCTATCATAAACAAGGTTTTCCGAATGAACCAATGCGCGAAATCATTAAGAAAAAATCGGTTTTTTTGCAGTTAAAGCAAAACGGAGTCGAGCCGAATGTTTTTGCAAACGCCTATACGCCGAAATTTTTTACCGAAACTCCGCGCTGGAAATCTGCGACAACTTGCGCCGTTGAAGCCGCCGGAATGCAATTCAGAAAATTGCCGGATTTACTTGGAAGAAAAGCGATTTTTCGCGTCTTTGCAAACGAAGATTTAATTGCGCGAGGTTTCGATGCACCGCTTTTTTCGCCGCGTGAAGCCGCACAAATTTTGGCAGATTTAACTAAGGAATTTCGTTTTACGCTTTACGAACATTTTATTACAGACAAAATCGGACACGACCAAGATTTTGAAAAAGCGCAAATCCATTTGCCGAAAGTCGCCGAATTTGTCCGCGAAGTTTTGAAAGCGGTTGATTTGGAAAAAACGACCGTTATCTTGACAAGCGACCACGGCAACCTTGAAGATTTATCGGTTCGCAATCATACTTTGAACGACGTTCCGACAATAATCTGGGGCAGAAAAAAAGACGAAGTATCTTTGAGAATCAAAGATTTGACCGATATTACTCCCGCGATTATTGATTTATTAAGTTAACCGAAGTCAGTAGTTATCAAATGAAGAACTTTGACCACGAATCAACACGAAATTTCACTAAATTTGGATTCTCTTTTCGTGAAGTTTGGTGTTAATTCGTGGTTTATTTCATGACTGCTATAAAAAATCACGAAACTGCTTCTTAACTAACAACTTGGGTTAAGTTAAAATGTTCAAAGTTTCGATAATGAAGGCGCAAATTTGAGGTTAAATTGCTCAAGTTTGGGGTCTCGACATCCAAATTTGACGTTCGAGACCCCAAATTTGGGGTTCGGAGGCTCAAATTTGGGGTTCGGAGGCTCAAATTTGGGGTATCAAGGGGTCAAATTTGGGGTTCAAGACCTCAAATTTGGGGTCTCGAACGTCAAATTTGGGGTTACGAGGGTCAAATTTGGGGTTCGGAACGTCAAATTTGGAGCATTTTACTAATCAAATGAGGCTCTGAAATGTAAATGATAACTGATGTTATGCAATTTTTTATATTTGTCGCTGAAAGCGACCAACATTATAGCCTAGCGTGAAACGCTAGTTCAGATTGGCAACGAGTTCCGTCGCTGAAGGCGACGAACAATAAAACGCGGCGATTGTTGCTCACTTTCAGCGAGCGAGCATCTTCCGCAAACTTCCTAGCGATTCTCGCTAGGCTATAATGTCAGTCGCTTTCAGCGACAAAAG
>CALMEH010000066.1 GCA_937863115.1 uncultured Acidobacteriota bacterium | reverse complement strand
ACGGCACGAATTGCGAAGTTGTCCAAATAAATTCAGGCGCATCGGGCATCAAACTTTTCATCAATAAATCAACGCATCTGCCCGTGATGATGAGCTACACGGACGCAAAACCGATGATTTTCACTTTTACCACAAAAGGCGACAATACAAACGAAACCGAAATGCCCAAAATGGTTATGAACCGTGCTGAAGTTCAAATGGGCGAATTTCAAGTTAAATTCACCGATTATCGCACAGTCAACGGCGTTCAACTTCCGCACAAATGGACTCAAACCATTGACGGCAAAACAGACGAAACCATCGAAGTTTCGGCTTACGAATTTAATCCCGCGAACATCGGGGAAAAATTTAAAGACCTGCCACAAAAAATTATGATTGTTACCGAAAAACAGTAAATTTCAACAACTTGTCAGAACAGTCTATAATAAATTGGCTGTTCTGACTTTACAAATTTTATGAAAGTTTTCAATTTAATTTATTTTGGACTGATTTTAGCAATGTCTTTAACCGTTTTCGGGCAAACTTCCGACACTGCCCTGGATCTATTCAAAAAAGGTAATTTTGATGAAGCCGACAAAATAATTAAAAACCCGAAAAGCTACGATGACTTGCTCTTAAAAGGTCAAATTTCGCTTTTTTCAAATAAATTGAAGGAAGCGAAAAAGTATTTGGAAAAAGCCGCGAAACTAAAGCCTGACGAAAAATTGCCGAAACAGTTTTTGGGCGAGGTGTTTTATCGGATGAACGATTTCCAAAAAGCATCGGAAATGTTTGCGGCAAGCGGGCGCGAAACCGTTGCGAAAAAGTTAGCAAGTTTTGAAGAGAAAAAACCTTACGAAATTGAAAGCAAAGCTGAAATAACCAATATCAAATTCGTAAAAACCGACCCTTTGCCCATTGTTTCGGCAAAAATAAACGGTGGCGAAGAACTCAATTTTATCATTGACACGGGCGGCGGCGAACTAATCGTTGATTCAGATATTGCTGCAAAATACAATCTCACACAATTTGGCGAAGAAACCGGAACTTTCGGCGGTGGCAGACGCTCGGCTTACCTGCACGGAAAGATTGAGTCTTTCACACTCGGCGAATTTACAATCAAAAATGTTCCCATAAACATTATCAAAACCCAACGTTTTGCCGCGACTTTGGGGATCAAAAATGTTGATGGAATCATCGGTTCGATTCTGCTTTCGAGATTTATTTCGACCATTGATTACCCGAACGCACAACTGATTTTACGAAAAAACACGAAAGAAAATCTGGGAAAATTAGAGAAATCAATCGAAATTCCGTTTTGGATGGCGGGCGACCATTTTCTGTTGGCTTGGGGAACTGTCAACAAATCGCCGCAACTCTTATTTATTGATTCGGGTTTAGCCGGAATGGGTTTTACCGCGCCTGAATCAACACTCAAAGAAGCAAAAATCAACTTGGGAAATCAATCGCTCGAAGGAGTCGGCGGCGGCGGAACCGTCAAAGTTATTCCTTTTGTTACCGATGAAATCACGCTTGGCACGGTAAAACGCGAAAAAATTATCGGCATTGCCGGAGCATTTCCCCCGCCGCTCGAAAACGGTTTCGGATTTCGCATCGGCGGACTTATTTCGCACAGTTTTTTTAGAAACCATAGAGTAACTTTTGACTTTTTGAATATGCGAATTTTGATGACCGAAAAGACCAATTAATGACGTTTTTACATTGTTGCTAAAACCGCACGAATTTCGCCGTAAGTGTAATCTTCGCCGAGATGTTCTTTGATTGGTCCTAACGCGCCGAGGTCGTTAAACTTAATGATTGCTTGCTTTATCGGCTCGATTTTATGTTTTGGAACAAGTTCTTCGAGCGCGATTTCGCCGCTTAGGATAAATCTTGCGAGATGCGTTTCAATCGTGCTTCGCGCCATTTCGCGCGATTCGGCAATTTCGGCAATCGTCATTCCCGACAAAAACATATCCAACGAATAATTATAAGTATCTTTGCCGCTTTCATCACGTTTCGTGCGCTTTTTCGGTTCGCGTTTCGGCGATTTCAAGTCTATGCGCGATTCGAGTTGGTTTCTCTCGCAATAACCTCGGATTTCCGAGATAAAATCTGCGCCATATTTTTCCAATTTCAAATCTCCGACACCGGAAATTTTCCGCATTTCGGCGTTATTTTGCGGGAGAAATGTCGCCATTTCAACCAGCGTTGCGTCAGAAAAAATCACATACGGCGGAACATTTTCTTCTCGTGCAAACGCCGTGCGAACTTTCTTTAATTCGTCAAATAATTCTTTCAAATACGGATAGGAAACTTCCGGCACAAGCGACGATTTCTTTTCTTCTTTAACCGTAACTTTAATCAATTCAACCTTTACGTTGCCTTTCAAAACGTCTTCGCTTTTTTCGGTTAATTGAATTGTTGGAAACTGTCCGTCCGATTGTTTCAAAAAATCTTGCGCGATTAAATCTCGAAAATATTCAAACCAATTTTCCTTTGAAATGTCTGCGCCTACACCGTAAGTTTTTAAGTTTTTATGTTCGTCCCAAATCTTTTGCGATTTCGAACCGCGCAAAAAATCAATCAAATATCCCAAACCCATTCGCTGATTTGTCCGATAAACCGCGCTCAAGGCTTTTTGCGCGATAATCGTTCCGTCGAAAGTTTCAAAATCTTTGTTGCAATTGTCGCAATTTCCGCAATCGGTCGTCGTTTCTTCCGAAAAATAATTGAGCAAAAACTTGCGCCGACAGGTTTTCATATCGCCGAATTTGCCCATTGTGTCGAGTTTTCGGAGCATTATGTCGCTTTGCGATTTGTTGCCTTCAACTTCCGCAAAACCTTTCAATTTAACAACATCTGCCCACGAAAAAAACAAAAGGGCGTGGCTTTCGAGTCCGTCGCGTCCGGCGCGTCCGGTTTCTTGATAATAACTTTCGATATTTTTCGGCAAATCCGTGTGAACGACAAAACGCACGTTCGATTTATCAATTCCCATTCCGAAAGCAATCGTAGCGACGATAATTTTCACTTCGTCTCTTAAAAAAAGTTCTTGATTTTTATCGCGTGTCGCCTTGTCCAAACCTGCGTGATACGGCAAAACCGAAAAACCTTCGTCGCGCAAATCCCACGTCAAACTTTCCGTTCCGGCGCGGCTTAAACAATAAATAATTCCGCTTTCTTCGCGCCGAGTTTCGAGATATTCGAGCAGTTGCGCGTAAGAATTTCGCTTCGGTTCGACTTGATAATAAATATTCGGACGATTAAAACTCGAAAGAAAAAGTTCGGCGTGTTGAATATTCAAACGCTCGAAAATATCTTTGCGAACGAGTTTGTCGGCAGTCGCCGTTAAAGCAATCACGGGAATGTCGGGAAAATATCGTTTCAACTTCCCAAGCTGAATATATTCCGGTCGAAAATCGTGTCCCCAACTCGAAATGCAATGCGCTTCGTCAATGGCAAACATTGAAATTTTGATGCTTCGCAAAAAATCAATAAACATATCGCCCGATTGCAAAAGTCTTTCCGGCGCAACATAAAGCAGTTTCGTCTGACCGCTTCTAACCTTCTGAAAAACTTCGGTTTGCTCTCGATTCGTCTGCGAAGAATTCAAAAATTCTGCGTCAATTCCGTTATTTCTGAGCGCATCAACCTGATCTTTCATCAACGCAATCAACGGCGAAACCACAAGCGTCAAACCGTCCAAAATCAAAGCCGGAATCTGATAACAAAGCGATTTTCCGCCGCCCGTCGGCATCAAAACAACACAATCTTTCTTTGCCAAAACGCACTCAATCGCGGCTTGCTGATTCATCCGAAACGAATCATAGCCGAATTGACTTTTGAGAATTTCTTTTGCTTTTGTGATACTCATTTTATTTTTGCCTGCGAAACATACAAAATATACGAAAATAAATACAGAAAAATGATCTATTTTCGTTTGTTTCGTGTATTTCGCAGGCACATTTTATTTATTCCAACTACGGATTTCGTCTTTCAGACTTCGATAAACCTTTTTATTTCCGAATCTTTCGTGTTCAATTTTGGGAAAATGTCCGAAATTCACGAGTAATCCTAAATCATAATTTGTTGCATTAACATAATTTATCGTTTGCGCCCGATGCTCGTCAATCAATGTTGCAACGGCTTTCAATTCGACAATAATTTTATCAAAACAAACAAAATCCGGTTTGAAATAAGAATCCAAAATTTCGCCTTTGTATTCGAGATTGATTTTCGGTTCAAAAACAAACGGAATTCCCTGCAAACGAAATTCAATTTTCAAGCAATCTTGATAAACGGGTTCGGTAAATCCGCAACCTTTCTGCTTATAAACCTCAAAACACGCACCAATTATTTTATAACTTTCTTCTCCGTAAATTAAATTCGCCATCTTTTTCATTGTCCGCAAGACACGCGAAAACCAAGAAAATTTTCTGTTTTTTCTTCTTTTTTTTGTTATTTTCGTATGTTTCGCAGGCAAAATCCTTATATTTTTTCTGCAATTTGGGGAATTATTTTTTTGGGAATTTGTAACGCGCCCGCGATGTGCCGAGCTTCGGTGAAATGTCCGGCAACGTAAACGCCCGAAATGTTGGTTTCAAAGGTTTCTTGGTTGTAATTTGGCACTTCGCCGTATTTCGATTGGTGTGTTTCAACGCCGAGATTTTTCAAAAGTCCGAGTTCCGCGTCTGCGCCGATCAGTATAAAAACTACGTCGTTGGGAAAAGTTTCGATTTCGCCGTTTTCGTTTTCCAGAACAATTTCTTTTTCGCGGATTTCAACAACGCGATTTAGAAAATAGACGTTCAAACAATCTTTTGAAAGTTCGGCTTCGAGCGGTTGTTTAACCCAATATTTGATACAGCCTTGTTTCGGATCGTTGTTTTCCCAATCTTTTCTAAATATTGCAAGAATTGCGTTTGCGCCTTCTTGTGCGAGAAAAAGTGCGGCTTCGCCGGCAGAATTCCCGCCGCCGATTACCATTGCATTTTTCTTGACATACGGATAAGTTTCGCGGAAAAGATGATGAACTTTCGGCAAATCTTCGCCCGGAACATTCAATTTTCTGACATATTCCATCGCACCGATGCAAAACAAAACGGCTTTCGATTCATAAACGCCTTTGTCCGAAGTAATTTTAAAATGATTTTCGCCAATTTTTTCGACGTTCAAAACTTCTTCTTCGGTTTGAATTTTCAGATTATTTTCCAAAACAAACCGCACATAATAAGAAAGAAGTTCTTCACGAGTCGGCTTTTCACGCGCCGGTTTTAAGGTATTTTCAATCAATTCCAACTCATTAACAGTCGAAAAAACCGCCAAACCAACCGGATATTGATAAATCGTGTTGCCGATGAGTTTTTTCTCGATTACAAGGTAATTTAATCCAAGTTTTTGCGCTTCCCAAGCCGCCGAAATCCCCGCCGGACCTGCGCCGATTATCAATAAATCAATCATTCTTTTTCTTTTTTTTCCGCTCGTCAAACATTCCCTCTAATCCAATTACCATTTGTCCGATGCCGAAAAGAACAATCAACGGCGACCAAGGAAAATAATATCCATAGCCGTTCACAAAAATAGAAATGATACTTAACGTCAACAAAACCAATCCTAACGCCAAGATTCCGGTGCCGATAAAAAAAATCGTTCTTTTAGCTTTTAAGCGATATTTGCGACTTCCATCTTTTTCAACTTCGACGGCTTTCAATTTTGTTTCATCCGTCAACGGCAAACCGCAAAATCGGCATTGTTTTTGTAAAGTCGAAACGTAATTTTTGCAATTCGGACATTGAAAAGCCTGATATGAACTCATTAATTATTTTCCTCCAATTTTTTCAACTCCTCAATAATTTCTCGATTTATAATTTTGAAGAAATCGTGATTACCAAATTATTTTTTTTCACGAGTCTTCCGATTTTTTCAATTCTTCGATTTGTTTTCTTAAATTGGCGACTTTAATTATTAGAACAAACAATATCGGTTGAAAAAGCATTAACACCAAATTAGTATTCGATGAATTAACTGCCGAATTATAAGTCAATTTTGTAGCATTGCGGATTTCATTGCACCAATCTTTATCTACAGAATCTCTTTTCGCTCTTTGATAACAAGTTTCGTTATCTTCATTAACCCATTTATTAAATTGCTCTGCATCTGCTTGTTTAAAGTAATGCAAAACCAAGGTCGGAACGAGAAACACAAAGACAAAAATCAACGCATAAATAAATATATTTTTCAATTTTTCATCCATTTTCCAATTTCTTCAATTCCTCAGTAAATTTCTCGATTTGTAGTTTCGTGTTATCGAGTTCGCGTTTGGCTTCGAGATATTTTTGCCATTCGTTAGTGTTGGTCAAAGCCTTTGCCACGTCTTCATCAAGCGCGTGCGCCATCAGCGCGAGAAGATCGCTCAAGGCTTCTTGATTGTCGAGCAAAGATTGGATAATCGTATAAGCCAATTTCGCATTCGGCAAATCAATGTCTAAATCGTTGTTTTTTATTTGTGAAACATTCATATTTTTTCAAGGTTTCGGCATTTCAGCTCCTGCGGGAACAAACCAAAAAACTCTTTTTGGTTTCCCTATAAAACCGCCCGCAATAAAAACTATTCTGTATCCGCCATAACCGAAACAATCACGGCAATTTTCGTATAAATATTTGTTGATAAGATTATCCGCAACGGCAATTTCTTTTTCTGTGCCATAATTTATGATGACCAATTGAGAACCGTCATCTTTTATTTCTTTTATTTTTGCCCGAAGAATTTGCATTCGATTTCTCCATTCCGACTGGCTGATTTTTCCAAATTCATCAAATATAAAAGGCATCGGTGTTGGTTTGGGCGGTTCGATTCCAGCTGGAACAATCCAAAATTCCGTTTTGGTTTGTTGCCGATAGCCACCTCTAACAAAAATAATTTTTGAACTGTCGTATTTGCGAAATCTTATCATTTCCTTAAATCGAAATTCGCGCCTTGCTATGTTTTCGGGTGTTCCATAAGTGATAATATAACCTTGTGCCGTCGGATTATTGACTAATTTAATCATTAAACCTTCAAAAGCAATATCTAAAGATTCGCTAGTTGCAGGTATTTCAATTTCGTCAATTTTCTGTGATTGATTCTGAGCAAATACAAACGAACTCATCACAAACAAAATCAAAAATAATACTCGAAACATAAAAACCTCACCAATTTTTCGTTTTTACGGAGTCGGCGTTTCCGCTCCGAATGGAACAATCCAAAAAACTCTTCGCGCTTTTCCCGTCGAATTGCCGCGAAGATAAGTTATTTTGACATTGCTGTAGCCGAAACAGTCGCGGCAATTTTTGAATAAATATTTTTCTATCAAAGATTCGGCAACATTTATATCTTTTTCCGTGCCGTAGTTTATGATGAATAATTGCAAATTGCCATATTTTATTTCATCCAATTTTTTTCCGAGAATTTTCATTCGCTTTAGCCATTCGGCGTTGCTGACTTTTCCGAATTCATCAAACTTTTCAGCTTTCGGCGAAGTAAATTTCGGCACTTCCCCACCTTTTTGAGCAATCCATAATTCGACGGATTCATCTTTTAGAACATTGCCTTTAACAAAAAAGATTCTGTCCGCTCTGCTTTCAAAACTGCTCAAATTGCGAATCCGCTCTTGCCAAACTGCAAAATTTTCATCATCGGAATAAATTACGACATAGCTCTCAAGATTATTATTTTCGCTCAATTTTATAAACATCTCGCTGAAAATATATTTGAAAAACCGCTCGGTCGTTTGTTTGCCGATTGATTCAAACCGATAAGGCTTAACAGTTGTTATAGTTGTTTTTGTTTTTGAATCACCGTTAATTTGTGGCGATTGTGCGCCATATGGAACAAGCCAAAGTTCGGTTTTTATAACACTCCGATAACCGCCGTTAACGAAAACCATCCGAATCGGGTCATATTTACGAAAACTGATTGAATCTCTGATTTGCTTTTCTCTTTTGGCAACTTCTTTAGGCGTTCCGTAAGTAATAATATAACCCGTTGCGGACGGATTGTTATTTAATTCAACATAAAAAGCATCCATCAACATTTTCACTCTGCCGTTTGTTGCAGTTTCAAACTCGACAATTTTGACGGCTTCGTTAATTGAAACGCGGGCAGCGTTATCCGTTTGAGCAAAAACAAACGAACTCATCAAAATGAAAATCAAAAATAATACTCGAAACATCAAGCAAACCTCCAGCCTTTTTCGATATTTTAACTCATTTAACCGATAAACGGAAAATTTTTCACCGTTGCCGTGATTTCACCGATTTTTAATTCTGTGCCTTCCGCCAAAAATTCGTAACGAACATAAGCCAAAGCGATTGTTTTACCGAGTTTGGGCGAAAATGCTACGGAAGTTATGCGTCCCGCGCTTTTACCTTCAAGCGATTTTAATTCTTGACTCTCGACTCTCGACTCTCGACTCTCGACTTCCAATCCCGTTAATTGTTTGGCGATGTGTCCACGAAAATGGATGCGGGCGATGATTTCTTGTCCGATGTAACAGCCTTTTTTGTAGCTTATAAGTTCGGGCAAGCCGAGTTCGGGAACGATTGTCGTTTCGTCCATATCAACGCCGTAAAGCGGAATTCCCTGCTCGATTCTTAACACTTCGTAAAGTTCGTCGGTTATTTCGATTGCTTCTTTCAAATCGTTTTTGAAATTCTCAATCGAATCTTTTGGAATAAAAACGTCATTGCCGAAATTTATCGCATTCGTAATTGGCAATTCGTAATTTGTAATTGAAAAAAATTCGTATTTTTCCGATAAATCTTCAACGAAAAAATCGCCCGCAAACGTAAATCGAAACAGATTATTGAAAACCTTTTCGTGCGTTGTGGCTTCGGTTTCAAAGAGAAATTTATCGCCGTTTCGCAAAACTCTGACAACCGCAATCAAACGACCTTTGGCATCGGGAAATGCCGCGAGCATTTGCGCGTTTTCTTCGAGTTTGGCAACGTCATTCGTAATTAAACCGTTTAGAAATTGAATCGCCTCTTTGCCCGAAACTTCGATTAAACCGCGATTTTGTGAATAATAAGCGGCAGCACCGTTTCTTATTTTTTGATAATTTTCTAAATTCATTTATAATAATTTTCTTCTAAAAATGCGTTCCAAAATCGCTCGAAAAATCCAGCGATTGCTTGATTATTGATGACCAAAATCGGACGTTTCAAAAATGTATATTCTTCGGTCATAAAATCGAACATTTCCGCTGTCGAAAGTTGGCGTTCGTTTAATTTGAGTTCACGATATTTAATCGCACGGCGCGAAAATAATTCGTCTGCGCCGCCGAGAATTTTTGCCAGATTTTCGATTTCTTCTTGTGATAGCGGATTTTCCTTGATGTCGCGGAGTTGAAACTCTCTGATACCGTGACGTTCGATAAAATTTTTCGCTTTTTTGCACGTCGAACAATTTTCTAGCCAATAAAATTTCACGTTTTTCATAACTTTTTCAATCATATCTTTTTTTCACCGCAACCGAAAACCAAAAAATTTCAATAAAAAAAAGCACAAAGAAAAAATCTTCGTGCTTTGCTGAAAAGTTATAATTTTGAAATTAATTGCCGCTTGCGCCGCCAGAATACATTTCAAAACTTCCCCAAATCATATCCATTGTGGCTTTTTTGGCATCGTAGGTTTTGTCGTCCGAACGCACGAACATTACATAATTGTCCGATACATCAGTTGCAACTAAAACTTTTAGTTTCGATTTGCCGCCTTTGGTGTCAACCGAATCGGCATCGGCAACTGCGTAATCTTCGCTTTCGCCCGTCAATTTTCCGACTGTAACCGTTTCGCCCATTGCATTTAATGCTTTTTCTGCACGGTCAAGCAGATCTTCTTTCGTTAAACTCGCGTCTTTAAAGGCATAAACGATAACCGTAATATCATCCGGCGTAACGGCAACAAATGTATCAACATTACCTTCTTTGCCGGATTCGCCCGACGAACCTGCCGGAAGGCTAAAGCCATAGCCTCTGACATCATCCGAATACCAAACCCATTCAGCCGGAACCGTTACTGAATTTGTTTGCTTTTTGGGGTTTGCCGGTTTGGTTGCTTTTTCGTCTTTTATTTCGTTTTTCGGTTTTGAATCGGCATTGCTCGTTGTATTTGCTTTGTTGGCATTCGAATTTCCTGCATTTGACGCGTTATTCGCAGTATTTGCCGGTTTATTGGAACTGTTTGTGCCGTTAGTCGAAAATTCAAAGCTACATGCCGAAGAGCCAATAGCCACACCTATAATCATTGTTAAAATTGTTATTTTTTTCATCTTATCTCCTGTTTTTTGTTTTAATATTTAAACATCCGCTTGGAAAATACTTTCGATGTTCTGTTGGTAAAACTTCCCTTATATTATTATTAACGACAAATTAATCAAAATTGTGTCATCATTTATTTTTAAAGTGAAAAATAATATTGAAACGGTCGGCGATTTTTCTATTTCGCAGCAAATTGTATAAAATGAAATTATAATTTATGAACCAAATATCAGAACAAAAAATTTTAGATTCACTAAAACAAATAATTGATCCCGATTTACGGAAAGACATCGTTAAACTCGGCTTTGTCCGCGATGTCGTCATCAATGGCGGCGACGTTTCGTTTCGCATTGTCTTGACCACGCCGGCTTGTCCGGTGAAAGAGGAGATGGAAACGCAGGCAATCGAAATCGTTTCCGCGCTCGATGGCGTTGAAAATGTAAAAGTTACGATGGACGCTGAAGTTCCGCAGGGGCGCGGGCTTTCGGGCAACCTGACATTACCCAACGTCAGGAACATCATCGCCGTTTCGAGCGGTAAAGGCGGTGTCGGGAAATCTACGGTTGCCGTCAATCTTGCTGTTTCCCTTGCGCTTGACGGAGCAAAAGTCGGTTTGATGGATGCCGATGTTTATGGTCCGAATGTGCCGTTAATGCTCGGTGTCGGGTTTGACCAGCCGAAAGTTTTTAACAATAAAATCATTCCAATCGAAGCGCACGGCGTAAAAATGATTTCGATGGCTGTGCTTGCGCCTGAGGATAAGCCGATGATTCTTCGCGGTCCGATGCTTCACGGCGTTGTGCGTCAATTTTTGTCGGACGTAAATTGGGGCGAACTCGATTACTTGGTCGTTGATATGCCGCCGGGAACGGGCGATGTGCAATTATCGCTTGCACAATTAGTTCCCGTGCAAGGCGCAGTGTTGGTAACGACTCCGCAAAGCGTTTCAATCGCCGACGTGCGCCGCGCTCTGAAAATGTTTGAAACGGTTGCCGTTCCCGTGCTTGGCGTAATCGAAAATATGTCGTATTTTGTCCCGCCCGATATGCCCGAAAAACGCTACGATATTTTCGGAACTGGTGGCGGACGCAAACTTGCGGAAGAATACAACGTGCCTTTCTTGGGCGAAGTTCCGCTCGGAATGGAAGTCCGCGAAGCCGGAGACAAAGGCGTTCCGGTAGTCATTGCAAATCCCGATTCGCCGCAATCAATCGCTTTTCGCAAAACGGCGGAAGAAGTTGCGCGTCAAGTTTCAATCGAAGCGATGAAACCCGAACTCGTAATTTTATCGCGGGCGCAATAGTTTTTTTTCAAAGTTTTGATAAAGCGTCATCGCATTTGGCGATTTCTTGCCAGATTTCCGTCAGCGAATCGTTAATCGGTTTAGTCCGCAAATTGTGTGCTTGCATATCAAGAAAAACTTCTTTCGATTGCACGAACCTTTTGCGGGCTTCCATCCAAAATTCACGTTTTTTGTCGAATGTTTTGTTTGCCAAACTGACATTTGCCCGCGCAATTTGCAAATAATCGGCGGCTAATTGCAGACGCATATCCATATTTTCCACATCTTCAACAGCAATTTCTTCATTGCTTTTTACGGCTTTGTGATAAAAATTCAACGCTTCTTCTTCGCGTCCGAAAACAACTAATGTATCGCCTTTTTTTTGATAAGCACGATTTAGTGATAATACAAGTGCACTGTTTTCTTTGTCGCTTTCGGTCAATTTGTGTAAAATTTCAATCGCTCGGTCGTGATGTTTCAAGGCATCTGCAAATTGATTTGAACTGCCTAAAGCCTCGCCCAAATCAGTCAAAAGATATGCCAGACGACCATTTCCATATGCGTCTTTCGCGTCCGTTTCAACTAATTTTTCCTGAATTTCCAGCGATTTTTTGAAACTTTCAGACGCGTCTTTCCATTCTTTTCGCGCTGTCTGCACTTCGCCGATGGCTTTGAGCGTAAAGGCTTTTGTTGCTTGTAAATATTGACTTTTTTCGTCTGCCGCGAGCATTTGATTGCAAATTTCAAGTTGTCTTCGATGCGCTTGCAGTGCGCCGTCCGTGTCGCCCAAATTTGTAAAATTCGGGTTTCCCAAAGTCGTTCCGATGGCATCACTCGCCGCCATTATTCCCGTTTTTGCTTTTTTATTATCCGGCTGGAATTGCAAAACCGATTCGCTTATCCCCAATGTTTTCCGATAGTTTTGCAAAGCATTTTCCAAATCGCCTTTTGATGCGGTGAAATCTCCGAGAGTTTTGTAACATTCGGCAAGCGCAAGTTTTGAAGTAAAATCGGTGTCGTCCGACTCAACCAATTTTTGATAAAAAATTTGTGCCGATTGAACATTCGAAAAAGTTAAATCCGAATCGCCGGTAACTTCATAAATGTATGCAAGTGACTTGTAATTTGACGCTAATTCCATTTGGAATTCACGTTTATTCGGTTCAATCCGCATCAATTTTTCCAAAATCTCAATGGCTTTCCGAAAACTTGCAATCGCGCCCGCGGTGTCGCCGAGATTTGACTTACCGGGCGAACCTTGAATATCCGCGACTTTTGAATAAGCGACAGCGAGTTCAAACTGAAGTGAAGCATCGTTTGACTGTTCACGCGCCAAAATATCGAGATATTCCAGAGCTTTTTTAATTGTCATTTCACGCGCTGGAGTTGCGCCTTGCAAATCTTTTATTGCATCTTCAAATTCAAACAAAAATGAATTGGTCAATTTTCGCACATCACTAAAACGCTGTTCGGCTTTGGCGCGTTCTTTTCGCGCTTCGACGGCTTGCCAAATTGCCACGGAAATTCCCGCCAGAAGCGACAGAAACATAAAAAGTCCCGCAAAAACCCCGACTCGATGCCGTTTGACAAATTTCCCAATGCGATAAAAAGTCGTATCTGCCATCGCCGTAACCGGCAAACCAACGAGATGACGGCGAATATCTTCCGAAAATTCCTGCACCGATTGATAACGTCTTTCAGGTTCTTTCCGCAAGGCTTTCAAGATAATATTGTCCAAATCTCCCTTTAACTGAGTAAGGGAGAAAGGGAGAAAGGGAGACAGGGAGGTTTCTGAAGTTAAATTCTTTGTCTCCCTTTCTCCTTTTCTACCTGTTTCGCCTTCTTTTTTCGTGATTGCCGAAGGTTTTATCGGTTCTTGCGTCAAAATCACGTTTGCGACTTCTTGTGGCAGACGGCTTTCGATTTTATATGGACGCTCGCCGCTCAAAAGTTCATACAAAACCACACCGAGCGAATATACATCGCTCGAAGTTGTAATCGGCAAACCGCGCATTTGTTCGGGCGAAGCATATTCCGGTGTCATCAGCCGAAACATCGTCGCCGTCGCTTCGTCCGTTTCGAGCGACCAATCGGGATGCAGACGTTTGGCAATTCCGAAATCAAGCAATTTTGGGGTTCCGTCCGCTGTAACCAAAATATTTGAAGGTTTGATGTCGCGGTGAACGACCAGATTTTGATGCGCGTAAGAAATTGCCGCGCAGACCTTGCGGAAAAGTTCAAGACGTTCTTCAATCGAAAATTGGTGCGAATCGCAGAATTTGTTAATTGGTAAACCTTCGATATATTCCATCACAAGATACGGCAAACCGTCGTCGGTCGTTCCGCCGTCAATCAAACTTGCAATGTTCGGATTTTCGAGCGAGGCGAGAATTTTGCGTTCCATCACAAATCGCTTGAGAACGGCATTGGTGTCCATTCCGCGTTTTATCAATTTTATTGCTACTTTTTTGTCAAAAGATTCATCGGATTTGACCGCGAAATAAACCGTTCCCATTCCGCCCGCGCCGATTTCTTTCAAGATTTTGTAATCGTTAATCTGTTTGCCGACATACAAATCGGTTTTATCTTCTTCCGAAAAACCGACATCAACAAACGCCGATTCAACGATAAAATTCTCCGCGCTTTCATCCGCTTTGAGCAGATTTTTTACCTTTTCGATTGTTATTTCATCGTATTTTTCCAAAAATCTCGCACGTTCCGCCTTGGGCAAATCAATTGCCGCGTTGAAAATCTCTTTGATTTTTTGCCATTCGTTCGGATTCATAAATTGACCTGAACATTACGCGCAAAATTTGTGCAAACTGGCTCAACTTAGATATATTTTTTATCCGCTACTTATCGCTTACTTTTTCATAAAGCCACGCCCGTGCAAGCGTCCATTCGCGTTTGACGGACGCGGGTGAAATCATCAAAATTTCAGCAGTTTCTTCAATCGTCAAACCGCCGAAATATCTGAGCTCGATAATCTTTGCTTGTTTTGCGTCAAAATCTTCCAATTCCTGCAAAGCCAAATCCAATTCAATCAGTTTTTCGTTTGCTTTTATCGATATTTCGCCGATGTCTTCGAGAAAGACTTTTTCGCCGCTGCCTCGTTTTTCAGCCGTATGCCGCCGCGCGTTGTCGAGCAAAATCCGCCGCATTGCCGTTGCCGAAAGTGCAAAAAATTGGGCGCGGTTTCGAAAATCTACCGAATGTTGATCAATCAATTTCAGATACGCTTCGTGGACGAGCGCAGTTGTTTGAAGCGTCAAATCTTGGCGTTCACTTTTTAGATAACTGTGCGCCAAACGGCGCAACTCGTTATAAACCAATGGCAGAAGTTCGTCTAAAACTTCACGGTTACCGTTCGTGTAATCTTCCAAAAGTTTGGTTACTTCGCTCATTTGATTTATCAGCCACATTGTAACGCCAACGGTCAAAGAAAACAAGAAAAATAAAAGTTTGAGCCGATTTCGATTTGCTTTGCGCGTATTGTGCGGAAGTAAATTTTGCCAATGTATGCAAGATTTTTCCGATTAATTTTGAAGGAGATAATATTATGAAATCATTAAAAACTATCGTTGGGTTATTTTTTCTAATAACCATAATTGCAATTAACAATGTATCGGCTCAATGGACAAATCCAACGCCGTTGCCAAGACCATATCCAACTCCGCGATGCACTTCGACCGTCAGCCAAATCTATTTTGTCGCTTCCGGTCAATCGGTCAAAGAAGTTCATCCCGGCATCAACGATGGCAATGGCTACCAACTGAATATTTTGGGGACAAATGTTGATAAGTTTGAAGTTATCCAAGAAAAATATATGACTTCCCTTTCGATAATCCCTAATTATACTAACAGCACGTCAGCAAAATGGTCGGTCTTTTTTGCCTCGAAAATGGGACGCGAAATTTCCACAATCAGAATGAGAAGCAAATGCGGAACAGGCGAAATCAAAACGTATCAACTGACCGAAGGCGTTACGCTTCTTGACCAATAGGACTTTTCCTGTGCAATCATCCGAAGTAATTTCCTTGGATGATTGCGTTTCAATAAAACCCTTTGAGCCAAATCAGTTGGGGTTTGCGCGTAATGCAAAGAGGAAAAATTTTGTTTCTTCGAAAAGGAGAATTGTATGAGCTTAAAAACCATTAAAGAAACAGTCGGCACGGGCGGCGCGAATATTCCCGCAGACGTGGCTACGGTGCAGTATTTATTAAACTGCGTTCCGTTTTCAATGGGCGGATTGATTGAAAAATTAAAGATCGACGGTTTTGCCGGAGTTTTGACAATCGAAGCCGTCAACCGTTTCCAGAGATTTCACTTCGGTTTATCAAATAGCCGTGTTCAAGGGGAGGAAGCGACTTTTAACGAGTTGAAAAAATTCGATCTGTCCCCGTTTTCCGCGCCGGTAGTTACGCCAAATTTTAATG
>CALMEH010000065.1 GCA_937863115.1 uncultured Acidobacteriota bacterium | reverse complement strand
AAACACGAAATACACGCAAAAGCCGTTGCCGTATCAATCAGCGAAGCCGTTGCGCCGCCGTGGAGAAATCCGTAAGGCTGTCGCAATTCGTCGCGCATCGCTAGTTTCAAAGTTGCTTCACCAAATTGTAAGTCAACCAATTCAAAACCCAACAAAGATGGATACGGAATCTCTTTTATCCGTTCTGCCGCCGCTTTTTTTTGTTCTTCAGTGATAATTCTTTTGCTCATTTCTGTCGTTCGTAGTTCCGCCCTATTGTTTTTGAAAATTAAATCTGACAAAAGAATTGATAAAACAAACGTAAAGCAGACTGTTAGTCTGTTTGAACAGGCTGACAGCCTGTTCTACGTTTTGTCGGATTATTTAATAAAGACCATCAGGGGGCAACCGTATTGATGACGAAAAGCCGCCTAAAGGCGGGACTCCATACTTATTTCTCCTAAAATTTTTCTAAATTCTTCCGCCGAAACTTTTTTAAAGTCCTTCGGCACAACAAATAAATCGTTTGCGGCTTCAGCTTTGAAATTCTTTAATTCAATCGTCATCGTCAGGGTTTTCTGACCGCTTTCGATGCTGTAAAATTCTTGGCGCATCGGCAAATTCGTGGTTTCGTCAACCGAAATCAGCATTTCGGAATTGCCGAAATTTGCGCTGTATTGCGTCAGATTATTTGCCGTTCCCATTTTCGTAAATTCCGCATTCGTTTTTGCATTCAGCCATTCGCCTGTAAAATCGTTTTGCGCCGGAAAAGCTGCGCTCAAAGCCGTTTCCGTGTAGATTTTTTTGTCCGCCGAAATCGTGAAAACTTTGTCGGTTTGAATCACCGAAACTTGATTTTTTGCGCCGAAATTATAATCGAAACGCCGCGAGTTTCCGCTTCGTGCAACGAATTTTTTACTTTCTGCGCCGCCAGCCGTAATCACGAGTTCGGCTTGAAAAACTTCCGGTTCCTTAGTCGAAAAAGGAATGTCGCTTTTGATTTCTTCGGGCGTGAAAGGCTTCGGCGTTTCGCTGTTTGACGATTGAAAAAATTTGCAAGAAGCACACATCAGCAAAAGCCAAAGAAGCGGGGCAAGATTTTTTTTTGAATAATTAAAAAGCATCAGTGAAAGCGTAAATTAAATATTCCGATTTAAGTTCGGCTTTGTCAAAATACATCACGATTTTGCCCGAACCGACGAAACTGTTTTCGGCAACCTGTGAAAAAAAAGTTGAATCAAACGCGATTGTAGTTTATCATTAGCAGGAAAATAAATAAGGAAGTCCGGTTTTATGAAAGTTAAATTTTTATTCATTTGCATTTTAGCTCTAGGCTTATTTCAAACTGTTTTCGGTCAAACGCCGATTGCCGCACAAGGTTATTTGCTTGGTCCGGGCGATGTTATTTCAATCAAGGTTTTGGGCGAACCCGATTTTACCGTTGAAAAAGCAACGATTGACGAAGACGGCAAAATTCAAATTCCGTTTGCGGAAGAAGGTTTGATGACGAAATGCAAAACGGAAAAAGACATTCGCGCCGAAGTCGTTAAGATTTATTCGAAAATGCTCCGAAATCCGCAAGTTACGGTGCAAATCAACGAACGCAAAAGCCGTCCGCCCGCAACTATTTACGGCGAAGTCCGAACTCCGCAGAGAGTTGAACTAACACGCCAAGTCAGACTTCTGGAATTACTTGGATTTTCGGGTGGCGTAACTGAAAAAGCTGCCGGAATGATTCAGGTTACACGCACCCAAATTCCAATGTGCGCCGAGGAGAAAGAGCGGGAAACTTGGAATCAAGAAACGAATTTCGGCTTGAACGCACCTTCGAGTATTTATAGTTTAGCCAGCATTAATCAAGCACAAAACGAATCGAATCCGGTAATTTATCCGGGTGATATTATTGTTGTAATGAAAGCCCCGCCGGTTTATGTTATCGGTGAAGTGAATGTTATTAAAGAAATTCTGATTACCGGAAACGGTTTGACGTTGACCGAAGCTCTCGCGCAAGCCGGAGGTTTTAACCGTGAAGCCCAGAAAAAAGATATTACGGTTCAACGGATGAAACCGAACACACGAGAACCGGCATATATTTCCGTCAATTACGAACTTATCAAAAAAGGAAAAGAGAAGGATTTCATACTCGAACCGAATGATATTGTAATCGTCAATAAAACTAAAAAGAGTGTCGGTGCAACAATTCTCGAAATTATCACGGGTGGCGCAAAAAATGCGGCAAATATTTTGCCAACGGTGATTTTATAAAATCGGAACAAAGAGCGGTAGCGACTTGGCAAATTTTGCCCGTTCGTTACCGCTCAACGGTTCACATTTCTCCGTAAATTTTATCAATCACGTCTTTATATTTTTCATCAACAATTCGACGTTTAACCTTCAAAGTCGGCGTAAGTTCGCCACCTTCGACGGTTAATTCTTTTTCGAGAAGCGCAATTTTCTTGACCTTTTCAAAACGTGCTAAACTTTGCGTTTTTTCTTCGATTTCTTTTTGAAAAAGTTCGATTATCATCTGATTTTCGCAAAATTCGGCTGGTGTTTTGGCGTTTATATTTTTGCTTTTTGCGTAAGATTCAAGTTGTTCAAAACTCGGCACGATTAACGCTGACGCGAAATTTCGTTCGTTTCCAACCAAAACAACTTGGCTGACAAAACGCGAACCTTTAATCATCTGTTCGATTGGCGAAGGCGCGATATATTTGCCGCCGGAAGTTTTGAATAATTCTTTTTTGCGGTCAGTAATTTTCAAAAATCCGTCTGCGTCAAATTCGCCGATGTCGCCGGTTTTGAACCAACCGTCAGCAGTAAAAGTGTCGCGTGTGGCTTCGGGTTTGTTGTAATAACCTTGCATTACGTTTGGTCCCGAAACTTCGATTTCACCGTCCGATGCAAAACGCACTTTGACGTTGCGAATTGGTTTGCCGGAAGTTCCGAGGCGCACGTTTATCGGATTGCTCGAAGTAATCACAGGCGAAGTTTCCGTCAAACCGTAGCCTTGCATAATCGGCACGCCCGCGCCCGTGAAAATCAGGAAAATTTCATCCGAAAGAGCCGCGCCGCCCGTGATGCAAAATCGCAAACGTCCGCCGAAACCTTCGCGGAATTTTGAAAAAACCAGTTTATCGGCAACCGTGTGTTTAATTGCCAAAAGCACAGGAATTGATTGTTTTTTGTCGTTCCGCCGCGCAAAATCCTTGCCTGTTTCGATTGCCCAATTAAAGATTTTTTCCTTCAAACCACCGGCTTCGACAGCTTTGAGTTTGGCTTTGGCATAAACTTTTTCAAAAATTCGCGGCACACCGACAAAAATCGTCGGGCGAACTTCGCGCAAGTTTTCGGGGATTTTTTCGATTGATTCGGCGTAATGAACCGACATTCCGTAGAAAATGTAAAGATACATTGCGCCGCGCTCGAAAATGTGCGAAAGCGGCAAAACGGAAAGCGGAACATCTTGCTCCGAAAACGCAAAATTTTCACTGCAATCAATCACATTTGAAATAATATTCCCGTGCGAAAGCATCACGCCTTTCGGTTCGCCCGTCGTGCCGGAAGTGTAAATCAGCGTCGCAATATCGTTTATTTTGATGTTTTCGATTAGTTCTTTGAGCAATTCAGGCTTTTCAGATTTCAATTCCGCGCCTAATTTTTCCAAATCCGCCAGCGTCATTGCGTTTTCCGCCGTCAGACTTTCGCCGTCAAAGAAAATCAATTTGTCGAGTGTTTTGCATTCGGAAAAAATCGCTCTCAAACGGTCAAAAGCGGCTTGATTGTCGAGAAAAAAAACTCGTGCGCCCGAATCGTTGATGATGTAGCAAACGGAACTGTCGGTCAAAGTCGTATAAATCGGAACGTCAATAATCCCGCTCAGTTGGCAGCCTGCATCGGTTAAAGTCCAATCGGGCGAATTTGCCGCGAGAATTGCCACGCGGTCGCCTTTGTGAATTCCGAGCGCATTCAGTCCAAGCGCAATGTTTTCGATACGTTCGAGCATTTCCGCCGAAGAAATTGCGTGCCATTCGCCTTGTTTTTTATAATTCAAAGCATTTTTAAGATTATGTTTTTCAAACGCTTGCAAAAACAATTCAGCCAAACTCTGCGGCTCATTTTCGTAAAGCGGAAGCCTTTGCGATTGCGGGTTGCGCTTTGTGGATTTTTCCTCACTTTTTACTTTTGCCTTTTTACTTTTTACTTCCAAATCTTCACTCATTTTTGCAAAGCACCTCCGAAAAATATTTTTAAAACTTCGTTTGCCATCGGTTTTAATTGATAAGTCTTTCGGGAAAGAATCCAATTCGTAACCATTTCGTCCAATGCTCCGTAGAGAATTTTGGCGCAGGTCATCGAGTTCAGATCTTTCCGAAAAACGCTCGCCGTTTGTCCTTCTTCGATGGTTTGGCGGATTATTTCGAGATATTCGGCAAAACCTGCGGCTGAAAATTCCTCCATAAATTTCGTCGAGCCGCGAAGCTCGACTTGAAAAACAATCGCCATTTCGCGGTCTGCGCCGAGCTTTTCGAGGTGAAGTTCGGCAATGCGCCGCAATTTATCTTCGGGGTTTTCAAATTGCGCCAATTCGCGCTTGCCTTCTTCAATAAATTCCGCCATTGCACGGTCAAAAATCGAGTGTAAAATTTCTTCTTTGCTGTTGAAATACAGATAAACCGTGCCGTCGGCAATTCCGGCTTCTTTGGCAATATCGGCAACTTTCGAGTTGAAATAACCTTTTCCGGCAAAAACCTTCGTTGCCGCCCGCAAAATTGCTTCGCGTTTATCCGCAACGACGGTGCGAACCGCTGTGTTTGAACGAGTTTGTTTCATAGATTGGTCAGTTGTCCGTAGTCAATTGTCCGTTGTTTCTTTGCAATTAACAAAGGACAATTGACTACGGACGAATTTGTGAATGAATCATCATTCAGTTTTAGATAAGTTACATCAAAACCGTGCGAAAAATCAATGATTTTTTGTAATTTTATTGTAAGAGGCGAAAAGAAAAACGGATTTGCGATTTCAAATCTAAAATTCAAAATCACAAATCCGAAATTTAAGTGGCGGAGAGAACAGGAGTCGAACCTGCATAGGCTTACGCCCGGTAGTTTTCAAGACTACTGCAATACCATTATGCGATCTCTCCGCAAGAAAGAATCAATTTGAAAATATATCGTAAAATGCGGCAAGAAACAAATCAAATCACGTTATTTTGATTTAGTTTCCTTCTTTTCAAATTGATTTTTCAGTTCTTTTTTGACCGCATCCACACCTTTGATTCCTTGCATTTTCATTACGATATAGCCTTCGCGGTCAATGACGACGTGCGTCGGAAAGCCGAGATTATACACGCCGTTTTTTTGGTCGCCGTAATTTGTCAGCATAAATGCCGCAACATCGGGAATGATTTGATATTTGAAAGGATTTTTTTTTACGAATCTTTGTAGTTCCGTTTTATTGTTGGTCGCCAAACCGAGAAAAACAACGTCTTTGCCTTTGTATTCGTCAACAATTTCGTTGAGCATTTTGATTTCCTGCAAACAATTCGGACAATTTATAAACCACAAATTTAGAACAATAACCTTGCCGCGCAAATCTGCCGTATTGACGATTTTTCCGTCAATCGTTGCGGCTTTCAAATCGGTTGCAAGCAGGTTTTCGTTCTTTTTCTCAGTCTTTTTTTGTGCAAAAACGGAAAATACGAAAGCAAATACCACAAAAACTGCAAAAAAATGCTTCATAATCTTTTTGTAGTCCTATTTAAAGCTGATGTCAAGAACTTTTCGGGTGATTATTTCGAAACTAAAAGGCGGCTTATGGTTGAATTTAATTGGACGGTTTTGTCGAAACCGCTCGTTTTAAGCTCGATGTTGCCGGTTTGATTGATGATAAAATGTGCCGGAAAACCCATATCGAGATTTCCGCGCCCGTCGCGGTCTGCATATTTCAGAACTAAATCCATACTGTTCGGCAAAATATTGAACTTAAAAGGATTTTTTTTCAAAAAAGGTGTGATTCTCGTTTCATCTTCCAAGGTCGGCGCAAGAAAAACCACATCTTTTTCTTTAAAATCGTTTGCCATTTTATTCAGACTCGGAATTTCGCTCTGACAAATTGCACAGCGTGTTGACCAAAACGTCAAAACCACAATTTTGCCACGCAAGTTTTCAAGTTCAAAAGTCTGTCCGTCAAGCGAAAGCGAACTGAAATTTTCTGCTTTTTTCTGTCCGAAAGCGGCGATTGAGAAAGTAAGGATGAAGAATAAAAAGACAATTTTCTGCATATGTTTTTTTAGAAAAATTGGAACGATATATGTGTTGAAGATTTATCAACACTATTTAAAGTAAATTACTAATTGATTTTGATTCCAATAATTCAAAGAGAAAGTTTAATGCTGTAATGTGGTAAAATATTCGTATGTTGCTTGAATCGCTCGAAGCGCAAAATTTCAGAAATCTCAATGGAAAGCTCAATTTTTCCAATAAACTCAATATCATTTTCGGCGAAAACGGACAGGGGAAAACAAATTGGCTTGAAGCGATTTATTTACTGGCGACAACGAAATCTTTCAAAACTCAACGCTTGCAGGAAGCGGTAAAATTCGATGAAACGCTGGCAATCGTGCGCGGCGCGGTTCGCAAATCCGAAGAAATTACCAGAACTCTGCAAGTCGCCATCGAAGGCAATACAAAAAGTTTAAGCATCAACAACAAAAAAGAAACCGTCAATCGTTATTTGGGCGAACTTCACGCCGTTAATTTTAATTCGGACGAACTTGAAATCGTGCGCGGAACGCCGGAGTTTCGGCGCAAATTTTTAGACGGCGGAATTGTTTCAATCTATCCGCCTTTTATTCAAACTCTGACTGATTACAACCGCGTTATAAAACAAAAAAACACACTTTTGCAATCGGCGCAAGACAACGGATTTTCGCTCGAAAAAGTTTCGGAATTGCTCGAGCCTTGGAACGAACAGCTTTTAAATCTAGCTTCGCGGATTCATAAAGCGCGGATTCGTTATGTCGAAAGATTAAACGAAGTTTTGCAGAAAAAACTTTTCGGCAAAGAAGAAATTTTAATTCGATATGTCTCATCGCTCGAAGGCAAAGGCGATTTGTCAGATTTTTCTGCACTTTTGGAGGAAAGATTAAAACTGCGCGTCCAAGCCGAATTAGCCGCCGGACACGCGCTTATCGGCACGCACCGCGACGAATTGGAAATCAGTTTTGACGGACACGATTTGCGAAAATACGGTTCGAGCGGGCAACAACGAAGCGCACTTTTAATTTTGCAACTCGCCACAGTTTCCGTCTATTTCGAGCAAAATCAGGAATATCCTTTGTTTTTGCTTGACGATATTGATGCCGAACTGGATTACAAACGCATCGGACAACTTCTTGAATTTTTGAGCGATAAAACGCAGACTTTCGTAACCACTTCAAAGGAAAGTTTCATCGAAAAATTCGGCGCAAATGCCAAAATTTTCACAATCGAAAACGGAACATTTGCGGAAACACGCACGGAGTAAGTGTGCGTGTTTCTGCAAAATTAAACTCCGTGTGTGTTTCTGCAAAATTAAAAAAATCTAATCGTATAAGAAACTCTAAAACCGCGCCCGACTTCGGGCAGTAAATCTTTGATGAAATTTTGATGATTTCGATAGAGTTTATCGGTCAAATTCGCACCGCCGAAAGTAAAAATATGTGCGTAATGGTCAGTCGCGTATGTGTATGAACCGTTGATGTTAAAGATTCCGTAACCTGCGGTCGGCGTTTCGAGCGGGAAAATATTATTCAAATCTTTTTTTCCAACGAATGTGAGTTCGGGTCTGACGCTCAACCCTTTGTAACGAAAATCACCGCCCAAACGCAATCTTGCCGGTGTGATGCGCGGCAATGACGGACTTCCATCGGTCGTTTGCAAATTTGCACTAACAAAATCGGCAATGACAAATGCGCCGAAATATTTGTGAATGTCAAAATCAGCCGTTACGTCCGCGCCGACAAATTTCGCATTGTTTTGGAAATATGCGGCAACCGGCAAATTGTCTTCAACGTCAATAAATCCGTTATCGTCTGCATCCTGCGGCGCGAGGAAAACAAAATTATCAATGTTGTAAATATAAGCACTGCCGTTAATGCGGATTCGTTTGAAATTCTGACGCAAACTGACTTCAAAACCGTTTGAACGCTCGCGCGTTAAGTTTTCATTGCCGACTTCAAATGTAACCGTGCCGATGTGCGGACCGAAATTGTAAAGCTCTTCGAGCGCGGGCGCACGATACGAACTCGTGAAACTAGCAATCAAAGAGGCATTCTCCCACAGACGAAAACGCGCTCCGACCGCGCCGGAAAAGCCTGTAAAACTGCGTTCATTATAAAGCGCAGTGTTCACAGGGCTGTAACTGTTCGATTCGATTCTGCCGCCGAATTCAAAGGCAACACGGTCAAATTCGATTTCCTGAAGTCCGAAAACTGCAAAATTATTTTGGCGAACTCTGCCGTCAACGAGCTGTTCCGCACCTTCGGTCAGATAACTTCGGCGAAAACCTTCAAAACCGAAACGCCCCGAAAGCCGCTTATATTTCGCTTGTTGAAACATTGCACGATACGAAAAAACATCATTCGTAAAAGTTGTCGCAATTTCGTCAATACCGTCAGCGGTTTCGATTTCTTCGTGTTGATAATCGGAAAAATCTATTGAAAAATTACCTTGCTGAATCGGACCGCCAATATCTCGAAAACCGCCACGAAGACGATAATTGTTGCGCTTCATTTTCAAATCAATCTGTTCGTCGGGAATTTCCGGTAACTGATTGGCGAATGCCGCTTGGATAGCGAAAATATCAAAAATACAAGGCTTTCCTCCGCCAAGCAGACGTTTTTCTTTTTTCTCACACGGTTCGCCGCCCGGTGTGGTCGCAAACGCGCCTTCTTCAAAAAGCGGCGCGTAGGGAACGCCGTAGCGGCGGCGGTCAAAGTTAAAAAATCCGTTGATGAAAAATTTATCGCCGTAGTATCCGATGCTCGAAGTTCCGCCGAACGCCCGCGAAGAAGAATTCGGAATTTTGCCGAGCGGCGTATTAAAATCGCCTTCGCTGATTGTGCTGCCGCCGAAATTCAGAACGACTTTCTTAAAGCCGTATTCGATTCCGCCACCGAAACCCCTTTGACGATTAACCGTTCCACCCAAAGCGGTAAAATATCCGCGTAGCCCCGTGTGCGCTTGGTCTTCGTCGGCAGTTACGGCATTGACCACGCCGCCGATGGCGTTTGAACCGTAAAGCAGAGTTGCCGGACCTTTGATGACTTCCAATCTTTCTAGATTCAAAGTATTTATGGGTTCGCCGTGGTCGCCCGATTGTGAGCCGAGTGAACTGTTGCGAACGCCGTCTTGCAAAATCAGAACACGGTCGCCTTCAAATCCGCGAATCGTCGGGCGCGACGAACCTGCACCGAACGAGCGTTTCCCGATTCCGGCTTCGCGTTCGAGTGTTTCGCCGATTGAAGTGCTTGCTTGTTCGCGGATATTTGTCGAACCAACGGACGTAACCGACTGAAACGATTCAAAAACCGAACTTTCCGTGCCGGTTGCAGTAACGGTTACTTCTTCGCGCAAAGCCGCGATGCTCATTGCAAAATCAAGCGTTGTAGTGCCGGAATCAATCGTGATTGGTTGAGCGCGGTCTGAAAAACCATCCGTATGCGTAACAATCGTATATCGCCCTGCCGGAACGTCTTTGAATTCATAAACGCCGTTATCGTCCGTTTCAGTCGAACGAAAAAGCTGTGTAATCGTCACGGAAACGCCTGCCAGCGGTTTCCCGTTGACTTCGCTCGTAATTGTTCCGCGAATCGTGCCGCCCGTTTGTGCGAATGTTGCAAATGACAGAAGAAAAACGGCGATTGCCGCCGGTAAAATTGCCTGAATAAATTTGATTTTCATATCGGTATTATCTGAATTTTAATTCAATCGTAAATATTACGATTAAAATCAGATTATTGTTACCGATTTTTAGTCGAAGTCTGTTTATTGTAAATGAACGGTTTGATTGTGGGAATGAATGGCAAAACGCTGGGAGCGCAGGCATCTTGCCTGCCCGTTCGCGCGAAGCGTCGAACGGTAACGCTTGCTTCACTAAAAAGTTTGAGCTAATCAAACAGCGTGAATTAGGTTTTTTCGTGGAAGTTAAACTTTTTAGAACATCAAGCGTTTCGCGCCTGTTCTCGCAGAGCCTCGAACGCGCGTTGCAGACAAGATGCCTGCGCTCCCGGCGTGAAAATTTATCTGCCCCATTTCAATTTATTTCTTAGAACATCGAAATAATTGCGGTTTGGCGGTTGGACGAGGTTGAAATTTGTCGGACTTTTTCTAATTTTAACACAATCGTTTGTTTGCATTTGATAACCGATTTGACCGTCTAAAGTTAAAACTACGCCGTCGCTTTCGTTTTTTAATCTGAGATTTATTTCTGCCGAATCGGGAATAACAATCGGGCGATTTGTCAGCGTGAACGGGCAAATCGGTGTTAGCACGACGGCGTTCATCGAAGGATAAACAATCGGTCCGCCGGCGGAAAGACTGTAAGCGGTCGAGCCGGTCGGCGTAGCGACAATCAAACCGTCGGCGCGAAAATCGTTGACGAAATTTGTATTGAGATTAACTTCAATTTCGATAATTCTGGCAAGCACGGCTTTGTTAATCACGACATCATTTAAAACTCTGCCCGAAGCCAGTTTTTTGCCATCGCGCCAATGTTCGGCTTCGAGCATTACGCGGCTGTCGAGTTGATAATTTCCCTTTAAAATTTCTTCGAGCGCAGGAAACATTTCTTCGATACGGAATTCGGTCAAATATCCCAAACTTCCGTAATTTATACCCAAAACCAAAACTTCGCGTTTGCCGATTAAACGCGCCGTCGAAATCATTGTGCCATCGCCGCCGAGAACGACGATTAAATCTGCTTTTTCTTGAAATTCTTCTGCGCCGACACGCTCGACAGGGCAAATTTCCGCTTCTTCGTGCGGACTTCCGATAAGCGAAATGCCGCGTTGTTCAAACCACTCGGAAAGCTCGCAAGCCGTCTGCCATGCTTCTTTGTGATTCGGTTTGACGACTACGCCGACGCATTTTATTTCACGATTTATCATTAGCGTAAATGATTAACCAAACAATTTGAAACTGCAAGTTTCTGTGGGCAAATTCTCAATCGCTGCGGCAGATATAATGAAAATAACGCTCGTAGAAACATTTTCTACCTCCAAGAAAACATTTTCTACTCTCGAAGAAATGTTTTCTACTCACGGGAAAATGTTTTCTACTCACGGGAAAATGTTTTCTACTCGCGGGAAAACATTTTCTACACACGGGAAAACATTTTCTACACACGGGAAAACATTTTCTACACACGGGAAAACATTT
>CALMEH010000064.1 GCA_937863115.1 uncultured Acidobacteriota bacterium | reverse complement strand
GATGCAAGATGCAACGGCTTACAGCAACGCGCAAGAACGAGGCGCGTTTGACACGATAGAATATTGCGGCGGATTAATGGTTGGAATCGCGCGGGAATGGTTTAATGCCAAAGTTTGGGGCAATGACGCGAAATATGAAGAATATAAAACCGCACTTAACGTAAAATTCGGCGGTTGCGACCCGAAATTTGCTGAAACTGCGAAACTATATTTGGAATATCTCAAAGCAGGCGGACACACGCCTTATCGAACCGCGAATAATTTGACGGATTTTGTGGTTGACGGACGTTTGCCCGAAGATGCGACAATCGGAATCGTCGCGGATTGGGCAACGGGCGAACCGGCGGCATTGGAAGTTTTGCGGCAGATGAAAAACCTTAACCCGAATGTTGCCATACATTTGGGAGATATTTATTACGCCGGAACGGAACTCGAAGTCGAAAATTATTTTTATCAGCCTTGGGTAAATATTCTCGAACTCGAAACTTCCGGCATTATTTCGTTTGCCTTGCCGGGAAACCACGACCTTTATGCAGGCGGCAAACCTTTTTATGATTTGTTAGACAAATTGCAGATTTTGAACAATTTTAACGAACGAATGGCGAGTTATTTTTGTCTGCGAAATAAATATTGGCAATTTATTGGCTTGGATACGGCTTTGCACGACCGACTTTTGGCAGGTGCGACATATCTCGAAGAAGGCGAACTTATTTGGCTTAAAGACAAAATCGAAAATGCCGAGGGCAGAAAAACCGTCTTGCTTTCGCATCATCAATTATTTTCGGCAAACGACCAATGGAAAGATGAAAAAGACCAAGGGAAAATTAAAGAATTTAACCCCGAACTTTTTAATCAACTCGCACCGATTTTGGAAAAAGTTGATTTATGGCTTTGGGGACACGAACACGATTTGGTTATATTTGATGAATTTTTGAAACTCAAACGCGGACGCTGTATCGGCGGAAGTGCTTTTCCCGTAGGCAATTACGAAATGCCCGCAACGGTCAAAAATCCGAATGTCAAATTTAACAAAGATGTCGCACTCAGCAAAGGAAGCGTTTTTTATCAGCATTGCTACACGATGATAAAACTCGATGGAGAAAACGCCGTTGTTTCCTATTACGAAGACCGCGACGGCGGCAGATTGCTTTTTGAAGAAACGATATAAAAAAGCTATGAACAATTACACAATAATTCTTGCTCACGGCATTGCGCGGTTTGATTATTTGTCTCAGCAGTTTTTGAAAAATTTCGATATTTTTGGGCTGGCTACGGGGTTGGTCAACAACGAATTGCATTATTTCAAAGGCATCGGACGGCATTTGCGAAATCACGGTTTCAATATTTTTCAATCATCGGTCAATTTTGCCGGAAATCTCGAAGAACGGGCGAATGATTTGAAAGCCGAAGTCGAAACAGCTCTCGCTTTGCGTCCCGAACAGTCGAAAGTTCACATAATTGGGCATAGTATGGGCGGATTGGATGCACGGTTTATGATTGCAAAACTCGGAATGGCGGAAAAAGTTTCGAGCTTGACGACCATCGGAACGCCGCATTTCGGAACGAGCTTTGCCGATTGGGGAATTGCCAACGAAGGCGATGAATTAATCGAAAGTTTAGATAAAGTTATTGATTTGAAAGGGTTTGCTGATTTAACGACCGAAGCGGCAACAAACTTTAATCAATCCGTCGAAGCCTTTGAAACCATCAACGATGTTTTTTATCAAACATACTCGGCGCACGAACAAAAATCTAAAATCTTCGCGCCGCTCAAACCTGCTTGGCAAATAATTTTTGACCGGGAAGGCGATAACGACGGATTGGTTCCGGTCAGTTCCCAGCGTTGGAAAAGCAAGTTAAGTGATGAAAACGGAAATGTTAAACCGATTCAGCAATTCGATTTTCCGGTTTCTGCCGATCATTTGAACGAAGTCGGTTGGTGGGACACGAATCAAATAGAATTTTCCGAATTGCTGCACACGGATTTAATCACAGGAATTATCAAATACGAAAATAAAATCAAGGACGTTTATTTGGAAATCGCTCGAAATATGCGTCAATTAACTTAAAATAGGAGTTCCCAAATGCCTGTTTATGAAGATTTCAAAATAGTTATCAACAGCACCGACAATCAAAATTTCACGGTTGATGTCAGCAAACCTTGCGGCGGAAACGTCGGCGATGCTCACGGCGAATTTAATTTTGCCGAAATCAAACCGATTTCTGATGCTTTGGCTAATTCGGCTGATGCGCCGCCGCTTGCCGAACGCAATTTCAAACCTGTTGCCACAAATAACAAAGAACTGACTTTGAATTATTACAAACCGCTTTCAAATCAAAAAGCCGAACAATTGGGCGCGAGTCTTTCGGATGTTTTATTCAAAGCTGACGTGCGCGAAATTTTGGGCAAATGCAAACAATATTGCCTCAATAAACAAGCAATTTTGCGAATCAGATTAGATTTATCGCGTGTTCCGAAATTGGCGGAATTGCCTTGGGAATATCTTCGCAACACCGAAGACGACAATTTTTTGTGTTTAGACGAAGACACAACGCTGGTTCGATATTTGCAGACCGCCGATGCCGTCCGACCGCTGAAAGCCGTTTTGCCTTTGCGGATTTTGGTGATGGCTTCTACGCCGAAAAATTTGCCCCCTTTGGCGGTCAACAATGAAATCAACAACCTCAAAACCGCACTCGCCGAAATTTACAATGATTTTATCGAAATCGTCGTGTTGGAAAATCCGACAATTAACGCGCTGAAAACCGCTTTGAAAAAAGCGAATGACAGCGAAATGCCGTTTCATATTTTTCATTTTATTGGTCACGGCGCGTTCGATGCGGAACGGGATAGAGGCATTTTGCTGTTTGAAGACGAGCAAAACCAAAGCGTCGCGGTTGACCACGAAGAATTGGGCATAATTCTCCAACCTTATCGAAATAATTTGCGCCTAGTAGTTCTGAATGCTTGCGAAGGCGCAAAAGTTTCGGCAACAAATACTTATTCGAGTATTGCCGCAAGATTGATGCAAACTGCTCAAATACCTGCGGTTATCGCAATGCAGTATAGTATTACGGATAAATCTGCAATCGAATTTTCCAAAACATTTTACGCAGAAATTTCAAAAGGAATTTATCTCGAAGGCGCAATCCAAACGGCGCGAAAATCGTTAGCCGAAATGAATTTGCCGACCAAAGAATGGGCAACTCCGGTTTTTTATCTGCGTGCGGAAAGTGGACCTTTGTTTGACATCAGAATTCCGAAACCGCCGGATAATTTGGTCAATCTCGGGCATTACACGATCTTAAATAATTATCTTCCGTCTTGTAATTTCGTGGTTTTTATCGGTTTGGATGTCAATGTTTCAAACCGACCGTATTTCAGTTCGTGGAGACCCAATCGCGGATTGCCGAATGCTTCCGAACTCTGTTCACACATCAGCCAAAGCCAAAATATCAACCCGCCGATAACGTCTTTGGCTTCTTTGGCGAAAAAACTTCAAGTAAAAAGTTTGCTGAATCCCGATACGTTGGCTTTGTTTTTCTCGCCGCCGCCGAAACCGATTAAACTCTATCAGATTTGGGCGGAAATCACGCGCAAAATTACGGATAATTTGTCCGAAACATTGTTCGATGCTTTTTGTTACGACAACTTACGATTTCTCGTTGGAAAAAGCCTTTGTTTCGGCAGGCATCGAAAAATACAACACGGTTTGTTACAACCGTGCGGCAAACGGAAATTGGATTTTTTCGCACAAATTTTTCGAAAACGGAACCCTGATTTTCAAAAACGATCTGGTTGCGCCCGAACATACGCCGAATGAATATAAACAACTGAAAAATAAATATCCGGTGATCTTGAAATTGCCCGGCGAAATCGGGTCTGAATTGAATTATGCAATTACGGAAGACGATTTTTTCGTTTTTGCCAACAAGAGTTTATCCGAGCTTTTGCCTGCCGATTTGCTCGGACAAATTAACAACAGTCGCCATCTTTATTTAGGTTATGACGTGCAAAATTGGACACTTCGTTTGCTTTTGAACAGAATTTGCGAAAATCAGAGTTTGCAGAAAAAGAAGGGTTCTTACGCGGTTGTTTTCGATCAAACGAACGACCCGAACACGGATTTTTGGGGCGAACAAAACATTACGCCGGCTCCGGCAAATCTGGAAGATTACGTTGCCGGTTTGGAAGAATATGTCTTGAATCAAATGTAAAAAAAGGAGAAAAAAAGATGAAAAAAGATGAAAAAACAAACGAAAAATTTTCTCCGTATGTCGGGTTGATTCAGTTTTCGGAGAAAGATGCCGATTATTTTTTCGGGCGCGATGCAGTTAGCGAAATTGTGGCGACAAATCTTCGCGCCACGGCTTTGACGGTTTTTTACGGCGCAAGCGGTGTTGGGAAGAGTTCGCTTTTGAATGCGCGTGTCATTCCTTACTTGAAAAAAATTGCTATTTCTTCAAATTTACCCGACGAACCGCCCGAATTTATTTTGGTTGTTTTGCGCGAATGGGCGAATAATCCTTTGGAAAGTTTGCGTTTGCGACTCAAGCAGGCAGTTGAGGAAACTGTAAAAAAAGTAAAAATACCGAAACTTTGCACACTTCCTTTGACAACGCCGTTAGATAGTAGTGTTGTCGAAGCCGTCAAAAAATTAGAAATCCCGAAACCTGCCCAGCAAACGCCCAAATCACAAATGGCGCAAACGGCGGCGTTTGAATATTTTGATGAAAAAGATGTCGAACAAATGGCAAATGCTTTGAAAAATAACAACGACATTTGCTATTTGCTGAAAAATTGGGCTGATTTGACGGGAACGATTTTTTTAATAATCTTTGACCAATTTGAAGATATTTTTTTACATCCCGAATTTCTCGGCGGCGAAAATTCATTTGGCGATGAATTTGCTAAAACATTGAATTGCAAAGATTTACCTGCAAATTTTGTGATTTCGATGCGCGATGATGCGTTGGCGAAAATGGATATTTTCAAAGGCAAAGTGCCGAATATGATGAAAAATATCTTGCGGCTTTACCATCTCGACCGTGCCGCAACCGAAATCGCCATCCGCAAACCGCTCGAAAAATATAACGAAGAATTCGGAACGAATTTCACCATCGAAGACGAACTTGTCGAAACTTTATTGAACGATTTACAAGTTGATAAAATCAAGTTTGAAACGCAAGGTCAGGCGGCAGTCAACCAAATAGATTGCGCTCCCGAAAAAGTCGGCGAAGACAATAATTATCGCGTCGAAACTCCTTATTTGCAATTAGTTATGAAGCGGCTTTGGGAAAACCCTCTGACGCAAGAAACTCAAAAACTAATGCTCTCAACGCTCATCGGCACAGAACCCAACCAACTCGGTGGCGTGCAAAACATCGTCGAAACGCACCTCGACAAAGTGATGGAGCAATTCACCGAAGACGAAAAACAACTTGCCACGAAGTTTATTCATTTCACTGTTACGCGCGGCGGCACGAAAATTCCTTCCGATGTCAATGATTTGGCTGATTGGGCGGAATTGACCGAAAACAAAAAAACGAATGTCGAAAATATCCGAAATATTCTCGACAAACTTTGTGAGGGCGAAAATCGGATTTTCAATAGAGTAAATAACCGTAAAGATTCAAAAAATCCTTATTACGAAGTTTCCCACGATGCGCTCGGACCGGCAATCATTAGTTGGCGCAAACGGCAAAACGAAATTCTCCAAAAAATGGAGTCTGACTTTAAAATGAAGGCGGAACTCGAAAAAGCCGCCAGAGAAAAGGAAGAGCAAGAACGAAAATTATTGGACGAACAAAACTTGCGCGAAATGCAAGAAACTACTTTTGAATTGGAACGCAAAAATCGTCGTTTATGGATTTGGGCTTCGATTGGCGGAGTAGCGATTTTTTTACTTTTATCAGTTGCCGCAATATATTTTTACGATCAATATAAACAAGCTAAAAAACAAAAGCAAGAAGAAAAAATACAACAAAATAGCAAAAGAATAACGAATACATTCGATGACGATTTAGCTAGATATAAAACATTAATTGACATTTTAATTGACCTTCAATCAAACGATCCGGCAACCATAAATAAAGCCCGTGAAACTTTACGAACGAAAGTTGAAAATGACGAACTGCCGGAAGATTATATTCAAAAATTGAATGATGGAAGCGGAAATAAAAATACGGAAAACGGTCAAAAAGAAATTAAAATTGTTAAAAACCCGAAGATCGAAAATCAGCCGCAAAAAACTTCAAATAATGCGATAATTTTCATTCAGTTTCCCAATGAAGACACACGAAAGATTGCCAATCAATGGAGAAATTTTCTAAAAGCAAGCGGTTATTTTGCGCCCAATGTAGAAAATGTCGGAGAAAACGCTCCACTGCAAAACGAACTTCGTTATTTTCGCAACAGCGATAAGGAACAAGGTGAAAAAATAGTTAAATTTCTTTCGGATTCACAAAATCTGACAGTTGTTTTGAAGTTAATTTCCGGATATGAAGATTCGGTTTTGATTAAAGAAAATCAATTCGAGTTATGGTTTAATACAGAAATAAAATCGCCTTTAACAGCAAAATAACTTCAGCAATCAGAAATGCTCCACATTATCGAACGGTTTGACAATGTAATTTTGAGTTTTGCCAAGTCGCTACCGCTCCTTAGTTGTTATGTTTTCGATAATTTCTGCAAAAAAACTCGTGTTTCGCTTTTTGTTTCGACGCGATTAAGTTAAAATTACGGCAATTTCAGTTTTTTTCCGAAAAAAAATTAATGCAAGCGAAAACGGCGGAGCGATTAACAAAACGCCCGATTTCCGGTTTCTGAAAAACTTCTAAAAAAATGAATATTGTTTTAGCCGAAATAGTTGGGGGCGGACAGATGAAGCCCGAAAAATCTTTTGGCGGAAACGCAGTGCGAATTGGGCGCGACCCGAATGATTGTCAGATTACTTTTGACAGCGCACAGTTTCCGATGGTTTCGCGCAAACACGCCGAATTGCATCTGCAAAGCGGGCAATGGATTTTGCACGATTTGAATTCTTCTTACGGAACTTACTACAACGGGCAAAAAGTTTCTGCGCCGACTGTTATTTCAGCAGGCGGTTCGATGCAGTTTGGCACAAATGGTCCTGTCTATCGGATTGTGCGTTTTGACGATGCTTATAAACCTTCGGACGTTTCACAGCAAAGCTATGCGACCGAAATGAAAGGGCAAAATTTTCCGCCGCAAAACCCGACATATCCGCCGCAAAATCAGCCCCCAACGCAAACGCCGCAACTCGATTTCATCGGCAATAATGCGGCGGCACAACCCTTTAAAATTACCAAAAACAGCATCTGGCTCGGACGCGATCCCAACGGCGACATTGTTCTCGATGCCGATGCTGTGATGGTTTCACGCCGACACGCCGAAATCCGCAACGAAGGCGGCAATTTTATGGTGTATGACAACGGCAGTTTTAACGGAACGCTTCTCAACGACCAGCGACTTTCCGCGCCGACACCGATTTATCATAACGACCGCATTCAACTCGGAATGGGCGGACCTGTTTTAAGGTTTAATATGCCTTCGCGTGTTGCTCCGAAAGGCGCAAGCCACGCCGGACAGCGTGGCGTAGCAGCTTCGCAGATGGCTGATTTGAACGCGATGTTGGAAGAAGGCGGCTCGAAAACGATGGTTTTCAAGGCAGGCGATATTTCGCAACAAATGGCGAAAAATCAAGTTTCTGTCGAACCTTCGCTGTTAATGTCGCTGACATTTGGAAGCAAACAGGAACTCATCATCGGACGCGCCGAGTCAAGCGACATCACACTTGACGGTTTGCAGATTTCCAATCAACACGCACGGCTCGTCCGCACGGCTTCGGGCGTTGACATCGAAGATTTAAATTCGACAAACGGCGTGTTTATTGACGGAAACCGCGTTTCGCGGAGAAGTTTGACGCTGAATGATTCGGTGCAAATCGGTTCGTTCGTTTTGCGGATTGACCAAGCGTTTAACATCGGCGTTTATGACACACGCTCGAAAACGCGGATTGATTCGGTGAACATTACCAAAGAAGTCAAAAATCGTTCGGGCGGCGGAATGATTCGCTTGCTCGATGACGTTTCGCTTTCGATTATGCCGAATGAATTTGTCGGTTTATTAGGTCCTTCGGGCGCAGGAAAATCAACTTTTATGGACGCGCTCAACGGAATGCGTCCGGCTTCGAGCGGCAATGTTTTGGTTAATAACGCCGACCTTTATCAAAATCTCGATGCCA
>CALMEH010000063.1 GCA_937863115.1 uncultured Acidobacteriota bacterium | reverse complement strand
TTGGAGCGGCAAATATTGGACGGTTGGCAAATTATCGGTGAAGGCAAAACGGACGAGGACGGACGGTTAATAAATCTGTTCGCATCGGATTTGCAGACGGGCAATTATCGTTTGACTTTTGACACCGGAAAATATTTTGCAAGCAAACAAATAGAAACTTTTTATCCGCAGGTTACGATAATTTTTTCAGTTAAGGACGCGTCGCAACATTATCACGTTCCATTATTGTTGAGTCCGTTTGGTTATTCAACCTATCGCGGAAGCTAGGAAATTTGCAATTTGCGATTTTTAGAAATCCGACAATTGCAAATCGCAAATCGCAAATCGCAAATCAAATTATGAGAATAGTTCACGACAATTACGGCAAATCGCGTGTGCGGCTTTTGAAAGTCGAGCGCAAAGGCGATTTTCATTCGATACAGGAAACTACGGTTAAAATTGCGCTTGAAGGCGATTTCGACGAAATTCACACCGTCGGCGATAATAGTCTTTGTTTGCCGACCGACACGATGAAAAACACGGTTTATGCGTTGGCACATCAAACGGCGGAAATCGAGGAAATCGAAACTTTTGCAAAGCGTCTGACGGAACATTTTCTGGCAAATAATCAGCAAATTACGCGAGTTGTTATCGAAATTGTCGAACACGGCTGGACGCGACTCGGCGACAGCGAACCGCATCCACATTCTTTCATCAAAGGCAGCAATGAACAGCGCACGACGAAAGTTAATGCCACGCGCGACGATGTGGCGATTGAATCCGGCGTTCTCGATTTGATTGTTCTGAAAACGACAAAATCGGGATTTGTCGGCTATCTCAAAGACCAATATACGACTTTGCCCGAAACGTCTGACAGAGTTTTTGCCACGTCCATCAAAGCCAATTGGCGTTATGAAAATGCGGTCGCGGCAACCGGCGAAATCTGGCGCAACATACGACAATCAATTATCGAAACTTTCGCCGCCCACGACAGTCTTTCGGTGCAACACACGCTTTATGCGATGGGCAAAACGGTTTTGCAAAACTTCCCCGACATCACGGAAATATCATTTTCACTCCCAAATATTCATTATTTGCCGGTGGATGTTTCACGTTTCGGTTTGGAAAACGACAACCGAATCTTTCTCCCGACGGACGAACCGCACGGCTTGATTGAAGCACATCTGGCGCGGTAAGAAACCAAAGATTTTGCCCACGAAACACACGAAAGACACGAAAAATTTTAAATCATTTTCTTATTTTCGTATGTTTCGTGTGTTTCGTGGGCAAAAATAAAAAATATGACAACAACACTTTCCGAATCATCAATGCAGGAAATTACGCAATCTTTGAAGTCGTCGCACGATGCTTTTGCGATGCGTTATCCGGGCGAATCGGGTCGCCGTCAGCCGGTTCATACGGTTTATGGAGGAGCGCATCTTTTCAAATCGGACACCGCACCGCGTCTTGGTGCGTTGGCTGTGCGTTCGTTTGAAACTTACGCGCCGGACGCAAAAACTTTCGCGCAAGTTCTCGAATTGCCGGATAATTTGGCGGAAACAATTTATGCCAGAGTTTTAGAAAAAATCAAGCGCGAGCCGGTCGAAGATTTTCGCATTGATTTTGAAGACGGCTACGGCACGCGCCCCGACGCGGAAGAAGACGGACACGCCGCCACAGCCGCGCAGGAAGTTGCTAAAGGTTTTAAAGACAACACTTTGCCGCCGTTTATCGGTATTCGCATCAAAACATTTTCCGAAGAACTTCACGTCCGAAGCATTCGCACGCTCGACATTTTTTTAACTACGCTCGTCAAAGAAACGGGCGGACGTTTGCCCGAAAATTTTGTCGTTACGTTGCCGAAAATCGTTTCGCCCAAACAAGTCGCCACGCTTGCCGATATTTTCGATTTGTTGGAGCCGAAACTGAATCTGCCGGAAAATTCTTTGAAGATGGAGATGATGATTGAAACAACGCAATCCATCATTGACGCAAACGGCGAAATAAATCTGCCGAAACTTCTCGAAGCCGCCCGTGGGCGTTGTGTGGCGGCGCATTTCGGAACTTACGATTACACGGCAAGTTGTGAAATTACCGCCGAATATCAAAATATGCTTCATCCGGCGTGTGATTTTGCGCGAAGTATGATGCAGGTTTCGTTTGGCGGCACGGGAATTTGGCTTTCGGACGGCGCAACTAATATTATGCCCGTTGCTTCGCATCGCGGCGAATTATCCGAAGCCCAAAAAGCCGAAAATTTTGCAGTCGTGCATCGCGCTTGGCGGCTTCATTACGAACATATTCGCCATTCGCTCGAAAACGCTTTTTATCAAGGTTGGGATTTGCATCCGGCGCAATTGCCAACACGCTATGCCGCCGTTTATACTTTCTTTCTCGAAGGTTTGGATTCGGCAAGCGAGCGTCTGAGCAATTTTGTTGCAAAAGCCGCGCAAGCAACGCTCGTCGGCGATGTTTTCGACGATGCGGCGACCGGACAAGGTTTGCTTAATTATTTCTTACGCGCTATTAATTGCCGCGCTTTGACCGAATCGGAAGCGCAAAATTTGACCAGCTTGACGCTTGAAGAATTACGCGCCGGCTCGTTTGTGAAGATTTTACAGAATCGGCAAAAATAGATAATCCGCGCCGCCGGATAAAATTGGAAAACTTAATAACTTAATCAGTTAATCTTATTTAGTGAAAACTTGCACAAACTAATGAAAGGAAATATCTTTATATCAGTATTTGCGGAATTTTCAAGATTCTGTAAAATTACCGTATAAGAGTTAGGGGTAACTTTTAAAATTCAGTTATTAAATAAAACTTTGTAGAGCGCGGCTGAACTCAATTTTGAATTCGGTTTGCGTCAATCTATAAATTTAAGGCGAAAAAATGGCACAATTATTTCATCGCAGCGCAAATAATGTGGCGAAAATAACCATCGTGATGTCGGTGATTTTAGCCGGAGTCGCGGGTTTTGCGTGGACGCAAATCACGCGTTCTAATTATCTGACCGGACAATATATGGACAGACAGCAACCTGTCCAATTCAGTCATAAACACCACGTTGGCGACGATGGTATTGATTGCCGGTATTGTCATACATCGGTGGAAACAGCGGCTTCGGCAGGAATGCCGCCGACGCAAACTTGTATGAATTGCCACAGCCAAATTTGGGCTGACAGTCCGTATCTCGAACCGGTTCGCGCAAGTTACCGCGAAAATAAACCGATTGAATGGACGCGAGTTCACGATTTGCCCGAATATGCTTATTTCAATCACAGCATTCACGTTGCTAAAGGTGTCGGTTGCGCCTCGTGCCACGGCGATATTGCTAATTCGCCTTCGGTTTATCAGGAAAATACTCTGCAAATGGAATGGTGTCTCTCGTGCCACCGCGACCCTGCGCCGAATATTCGTCCGACATCGGAAATTTACAATACTTCTTGGGACGCAAACACGATAACGGCGGAGCAGAAAAAAGAAGTTGACGAAAAAATCAAGCGAATTCGTAGTTCGGAAATGTTGACAAGTTGTTCAACTTGCCACAGATAAAATTCAGGATTTAGGATTCAGGATTCAAAATTGAGAATCCTAAATCCTAAATTCTAAATCTTAAATTAAGAAAAAATATGTCAAGCAAAGACAGTCAAAACAACTTTGCATTACTGAGAAATAAAATTCTCGGAAAAAGCGGAAAAGAATATTGGCGAAGCGTTGAAGAATACGTTGATTCGCCGGAGTTTGCGGAATACGTTAAATACGAACACCCCGAACAAGCCGACACTTGGGACGATTCTTTGAGTCGCCGCAATTTCGTGAAAGTGATGGGCGCATCGCTCGCGCTTGCGGGACTTTCGGGTTGTGTTATTCAGCCGACGGAAAAAATCGTGCCTTATGTTCGGCAACCGGAAGAAATCATTCCGGGCAAACCGCTCTTTTTTGCAACTTCGATGTCGGTTGGCGGCGTTGGTGTCGGGCTTTTGGGCAAATCAAACGAAGGTCGCCCGACGAAAATCGAAGGCAATCCGTCGCATCCGGGAAGTTTGGGCGGAACGGATATTTTGGCGCAAGCATCGCTTTTGGGATTGTATGATCCTGACCGTTCGCAAGAAATTACGTTTCGCGGAAACCCGAAAAATTGGGAAGAATTTATGAAAGCGATGCGGACGGCAGTTGAAGAAAACAGCAAGGACGGCGGCGTAGGCGTGAGATTTTTGACCGAAACCGTAACTTCGCCGACACTGATTGCACAATTCAAGCAGCTTCAGACGGAAATGCCGAAAGCGAAATGGGTTCAATATGAGCCTGTTAATAAAGACAATGTTTTTGCAGGTGCAAAAATGGCTTTCGGTTCGCCTGTGCAAACGGTTTATAAATTTGACCAAGCTGACCGAGTTTTGTCGCTTGATGCTGATATTTTTTCAGGTTTTAATGTTCGATACACAAAAGACTTTGCGAAAAAACGCACGTTTAGCGAAGAAAAGAAAGAAATCAATCGTCTTTATTCGGTAGAAACGACAATGACTTTGACCGGCGCGAAAGCTGATCACCGTTTGGCGGTCAAACCGAGTCAGATGATTGAAATTGCCAAAGCAATCGCTATGAAATTGGGCGTTGCAGGTGCAAGTTCGACCGTGCAATTTGAGGAAAAAGTTACTAAATGGATTGATGTAATGGCGAAAGATTTGCTGGCACACGGGGGCAAAACGATTGTTATTGCGGGCGATAATCAGTCGCCGATGGTTCACGCCTTAGCACACGCGATGAACGATAAACTCGGAAGCGTCGGCAAAACTTTAGAATATGTTGAACCGTTTCAACCGTTTGCCGAAACGACGCAAGCCGAACAATTAAAACAACTTATTAGCGAAATTGACGGCGGACAAGTGAAAATGCTCGTCATTTTGGGTGGCAATCCGGTTTATAACACGCCTGCCGATTTGAAATTGAACGAAGAACGATTAAATAAAATTGCCCTTCGGGTTCATCTCGGACAACATTTTGACGAAACCGCCCAATATTGTCATTGGCACGTTGCAGAAAAGCATTTTCTCGAAACTTGGAGCGACACGCGAGCCTATAACGGTGCGGTTTCACTTGTTCAGCCGCTCGTCCAACCTCTTTACGGCGGCAAGAGCATTCACGAAGTCGTCCAACTTTTCTTTAAAGAGAATTTCGATAAAAAAGATTACGAAATCGTTAAGGCATTCTGGCAAAAGCAATCGTTAAATATGACGGAAAAAGCGGTTGCGGCGACCACAGAAAACAAAGAAGAAGCCAAAACCGAAACCCATTCGGAAACTAAGACCGAAGGCGAAACTCATTCCGAAACAAAAACAGAAGCCGCAGTAACCACACCGACACCGGGCGCAACACCGAAAACTTCGCCGACAGTTTTGCCGGCGGCAACGCCGAAAACGACTCCAGGGCAGACTACGACAACCGCAAAAAGTTTTGAAGATAACTGGCGCAAGATCGTCCATGACGGCGTAGTTCCGAATTCTGTTGCCACGCCGAAATCGGTTTCGGTCAACGGCGGATTTATGAGTCAGCAAATTCAGCAACCTGCGAAAAGCGGAAATCTTGAAATTTCGATTTTGCCCGATCCGTCGGTTTATGACGGACGTTTTACGAATAACGGTTGGTTGCAGGAACTTCCGAATCCTCTGACGAAAATTACTTGGGAAAATGTCGCACTCGTTTCGCCGAAAACCGCAAAGGCTTTGGGCTTAAACCAAGGTGGTGAGGACGATGATTTTACGGGCGGAACACAAGGTTCGACGTTTATCAATACGAAGGGCGGAAATCAATTTTCGGATTTGGTCAAAGTCAAATATCAAGGCGGAGAAATTTCCGCACCCGTTCCGGTTTGGATCACGCCCGGACAGCCCGATGATACAGTTACGATTTTTATGGGCTACGGACGCACCCGCGCCGGAAAAGTCGGTAACGGATTAGGCTACAACGCTTTTGACGTGCAACGCTCAGACGCAATGAATTTTGGCACCGGCGAATTGTCGAAAACCAACGAAACGACGCAAGTTGCTTCAACGCAGATTCACTTTAACATCGAAGGGCGCGATATTTTGCGCGTTTGGGATTTGGAAGAATTTGAGAAAAATCCCGATGTCGCTCATCAGCACGATGAATATCCGAAAACGATGTATAATCCCGAACTTTATCAGCCACTTTATGACGCAAATCATCGTTGGGCAATGACGATTGACTTGAATAATTGCGTCGGCTGTAATGCTTGCGTTTTGGCGTGTCAATCGGAAAACAATACGCCTGTTGTCGGTAAGGAGCAGATTTCGAGAAGCCGCGAAATGCACTGGATGCGTGTTGATTCTTATTACAGCGGCACCGTTGAAGACCCGCACGGACCGCATTTTCAACCGCTTTTGTGCCAACAATGCGAGCAAGCTCCGTGCGAAGTCGTCTGTCCGGTTGCGGCAACTGTTCACAGCGCAGAAGGTTTAAACGATATGGTTTATAACCGCTGTATCGGAACGCGCTATTGCTCGAATAACTGTCCGTATAAAGTTCGTCGGTTTAATTTCCTTCTTTATCAAGATTGGAATACGCCGCAATATAAATTGATGCGAAACCCGGAAGTTTCGGTGCGTTCGCGTGGTGTGATGGAAAAATGCACCTATTGCACACAGCGTATTGCTTCGGCGCGAATTGAAGCCGAAAAAGACGGACGTAAAGTGCGCGATGGTGAAGTCGTTACGGCGTGTCAATCGGTTTGTCCGGCGGACGCAATTGTTTTTGGCGATTTGAACGACAAGGAAAGCCGTGTTTCAAAACTCAAAAAAGATCATCGAAATTACAATTTGCTGAACGAATTAAACACACAACCGCGCACGACTTATCTGGCAAGTTTGAAAAACCAGAACAAGGAAATGCCTGATTATCATCAGAAAATTGTGGAGTTTGATAAATTGTCGGAAACGAACAAATTGGGCAAACCCAAAAAAGAAGAAGGTAAAACGGAGGCGGCACATTAAAAGTTTCGAGTTCCAAGTTTCAAGTTCCAAGTTGAAAAACGAAGAACTTGAAACTTGGAACTTACAAATATATGCAGAAAGTTCAAAAAAATAACGAACTCGAAGAGGTAAAACAAAGACTCGTGCCGAAGATGGTCGAAGGCGAACACGATTTTGCGTCTGTTTCCGACAGCATCGGAGATATTACCCTAAAGAAGAGAACGCCGTTTCACTGGTTTATCGGTGTCGGTTTGGCATTTATGGTCGCGCTGTTGCTTCTTGTTACCGTTACTTATCTTGTCTTAAAAGGTATCGGAATTTGGGGAAACAATCAGCCGGTTGGTTGGGCATTCGACATTATTAACTTCGTTTGGTGGATCGGAATCGGACACGCCGGAACGCTGATTTCCGCGATTTTGTTACTGCTAAATCAAAAATGGCGCACGTCAATTAACCGATTTGCCGAAGCAATGACGCTCTTTGCCGTGGCTTGCGCGGGAATGTTTCCGCTCCTGCACACGGGTCGTCCGTGGCTGGCATATTGGATGCTACCGCACCCGAACACGATGGGAATGTGGCAAAATTTCCGCTCGCCTTTGATGTGGGACGTTTTTGCGGTTTCGACATATGCAACCGTTTCAGCATTGTTCTGGTTTGTCGGTTTGATTCCCGATTTAGCGACTTTGCGCGATCGTGCGAAAAATCCGTATTTCAAATTTGTTTACGGCTTGCTTGCAATGGGATGGCGTGGTTCGGCGCGACATTGGCATCGTTACGAGATAGCCTATCTTCTTCTTGCAGGACTTTCAACGCCGCTCGTGCTTTCGGTTCACTCAATCGTTTCATTCGACTTCTCGGTGGCACAACTTCCCGGTTGGCACGCAACGATTTTTCCGCCGTATTTCGTTGCGGGCGCGGTTTTTGCAGGATTCGCAATGGTTTTGATTTTGTGCATTCCGCTTCGCCGTGTATATAAAATGCAAGATTTCATCACGCATACGCATCTTGTTTTGATGGCAAAGGTGATGCTTGCAACCGGCTTGATTGTTTGTTACGGCTACGCAATGGAAGCATTTTTCGGTTGGTATAGCGGTTCGCAATACGAAATCTTTATGATTAAAAACCGTATTTGGAACGGTCCTTATTGGTGGTTTTATTGGCTTCTGATTTTGTGTAACGGAATTTCGATTCAATTTTTGTGGTTCAAACGATTCAGAGAAAGCGAGTTTTGGTTGTTTGTAATTTCGATTGTCGTCAGTATCGGAATGTGGTTGGAGCGGTTCGTGATTATTGTAACAAGTTTGCACCGCGACTT
>CALMEH010000062.1 GCA_937863115.1 uncultured Acidobacteriota bacterium | reverse complement strand
CATCGCCGCCGGTGCGTTGTTTATTTTGAGTCTTGGCGGATTGTCGCGGCAGGAGACGGCGCGGCGCGGGAATCTTTACGGGATTTTGGGAATGCTGATCGCGCTTGTGGCGACGGCGGCGGCGATTAAGGACGGCAATTATTTTTTGCTCGGTGCGGCTTTGATTCCGGGCGCGATAATCGGCGCACTTGTCGCTTCACGGGTGCAGATGCCGGCGATGCCGCAACTTGTGGCGATTTTGCACAGTTTTGTCGGCGCGGCGGCGGTTTTGGTCGGGGTTGCGACTTATCTCGATCCGAATCATAAAGTTCCCGAAGCCGAAAAAATACTGCATTTGGCGGAAGTTTTTATCGGCGTGTGTATCGGTTCGATAACTTTTACCGGCTCGATCATCGCGTTTTTGAAGTTGCAAGGGACGCTTTCGGGCAAGCCTTTGATTCTTCCGGCAAGGCATATTTTGAATTTGCTGATGCTGATCGCAACGGTTGCGCTCGGCGTTTGGTTTTGTGTTTTGCCCGGAACCGACGGAAAAACTGCACTTTTAGTGGCGACGATTTTGACCGGAATTTTAGGTTTGCATTTCGTTTCGGCAATCGGCGGCGCGGATATGCCGGTCGTGGTTTCGATGCTCAACAGTTATTCGGGTTGGGCGGCGGCGGCGGCGGGTTTTATGCTCGGCAACGATTTGCTGATTATCACGGGCGCACTCGTCGGAAGTTCGGGCGCGATTTTGAGTTATATAATGTGTCGCGGAATGAATCGCTCGTTTTTTAATGTGATGCTCGGCGGATTCGGGACTGAATCAGGCGCGAGTTCTCCGTCTGCGGCGCAAGGCGAACAAGGCGAAGTTCGTTCGATAACCGCTCAACAAACTGCCGATTTGCTCGACGTTTCAAAGAAAGTCATCATCGTTCCGGGTTACGGTTTGGCAGTCGCACAAGCGCAGCATTCGCTGGCGGAAGTTGTTAGAATTTTAAGAGAAAAAGATGTCGAAGTGCGTTTTGCAATTCATCCCGTCGCCGGACGTTTGCCCGGACATATGAATGTTTTGCTTGCAGAAGCAAATATTCCTTACGACATTGTTTTGGAAATGGAAGAAATCAATCACGATTTCAAAGATACCGACGTTGTTCTCGTCATCGGCGCAAACGACATCGTCAATCCTTCGGCTCTGGACGATCCGACAAGTCCGATTGCCGGAATGCCGGTTCTGCACGTTTGGGATTCGCGCAACGTCATCGTAATGAAACGCGGAATGGCAAGCGGTTACGCCGGCGTGGAAAATCCTTTATTTTTCTACGAAAATACGCAAATGCTTTTCGGCGACGCGAAAAAAGTCGTTGATGAAATCTTATCGGCAATGCGCGGATGATTTTTTTTAGCCTGCGAAACATACGAAAGAAACGAAATAAAGCAGAAGAATTTAATAAGATTTCTTACTTTCGTTTTTTTCGTATGTTTCGCAGGCTAAATCTTTCTTATCGAAAACTCGCGTTAATTCCTTCCAAAATTTCTGCGCCCGGGCAAAGTTCGGATTCGGATAATTTATTCAAAGGCGTTTCGGTCGTGTTTAAAAGCGTGTGCAAATCGGTCGAATCGGGATTCATATAAAGCAAACCTGTTAAAATTTCGCCTTTCGATTTGGCGGTTTGCATTGCGTTGATCGCCGAAAATCTGTCGAGCGGATTCCAATCTTTGGCGAGTTTATTGAGCCGAATAACGGTTCCGTCGTGCATTGGCAAATCCTGCGTCGTGCCTTCTTCGTATTGCGTTTTGATTTCGCGTTCAATCGGCACGAAATCGAAAGTCGCCGTTGCTTCCTGATGTTCGCGGACGTAATCGTAAGATTTGGTCGAACCGGCATTGTTGTTGAATGTAACGCACGGCGAAATGACGTTGAGAAACGCAAATCCGCGATGATTGACGGCGGCTTTGATGAGCGGCGTGAGTTGTTCCTTGTCGCCCGAAAAACTCTGCCCGACAAACGTCGCGCGGAGTTCGATTGCCAACCCCGCCAAATCAATCGCTTCAAAATGATTGCCCGCGCCGGTTTTATTTTTCGAGCCGTTGTCCGCAGTCGCCGAATCTTGTCCTTTCGTCAAACCGTAACAGCCGTTGTTCATCACGATATAAACCATATCGAGATTGCGCCGGACAACGTGTACAAATTGCCCCATTCCAATCGAAGCCGTGTCGCCGTCGCCCGAAACGCCGAGATAAATCAATTCCCGATTCGCCAGATTCGCGCCCGTCGCCACCGACGGCATCCGCCCGTGAACCGAGTTAAACCCGTGCGAATTTGACAAAAAATAAGCCGGAGTTTTTGACGAACAACCGATGCCCGAAAGTTTTGCAACCTTATGCGGTTCGATGTTCAATTCAAAACAAGCCTGCGCCACAGCCGCCGAAATCGAATCGTGTCCGCAACCCGCGCAAAGCGTCGAAAGCGAGCCTTCATAATAATCAACCGTATAACCCAAGTCATTCTTGGGCAGTGCCGGATGCCGAAATATGGAACGAACGTATGACATAATTTAAATTCTACTAAAATAAAATACCAAAAGCGTAATAAAAGGTAATGAGTTAATAACTAACCCCACAAGCCCTAGACTTAATATTTTCTTCCGATTCCACAAGCTCAAACTTGCAATAATTAGTCCAACGAAACAGCCAATCAGCACAAATACGACAAATTGAATCAGTTCAGCGAACCCGGAAAGACCAACAGCCGGATTAAGGTCGCTTGCATTCTTTAATAATTGCTGAAATTCTGCGTTTTTAATGTCCTGATAAACATATACTGCGAATGCAAAAATAAACGGACAAGCAAGCGAAATCAAAGTATAAATTGTGTGTCGTTGAACTCGCAATATCTACAAATTCTCCTTAACTCCGAAAAAAATGAGTCAAATTTTCGCTCTTAAATAAACGCTTCAAGTTTCATTGCGAACTTTTCCGCCAAAGCCTTTGCTTGCGATTTTGTTATCTCGCGTTTTCCGTTGAGAACTTCGGAAACAATGCTTTGAGTTCCAAAAATGCCGGCTAAATCGGTTTGTTTTAAACCGTTATCTTTCATCAAAACCGACAAAAGTTCGCGCGGCGTGATTGGCGGAATTTCGCCTGACACTTTTTTTCCGTAATCTTCCAACAAATCAGCTAACAAATGAAACAGCCTTTCTTCTTCGAGCGAAAGTTTTTTCTTATTAAATAAATTGTTGAAAATGCTCTCGATTCGGTCATATTCCTCATCCGAATCAATCGAAGACGGCAATACGTCGAGCAAAAGCCGACCGTAAATTTCTTTATTGTATGTCGTCATAAACTTTCTCTAATCTTGGCAATCGGCTTGCCATTTCTTTTGGTCATACTCGAAATGAGTCAAAACGAAACGAATATAAACGATTTTCCATTCGTATTTGATTTTGCTGATGATGCGGTATTTATTGCCTCCGACATCAAAAATCACACAGCATTTATAAACGTCGGCGTGATTAAATGTTTTCCGCACGTCAGAAAAATTATTCCAATCGGCTTCTCTAACACGTTTAATCCAATCTTTCATTGCGCTTTCGGCTTCCGTGTGTTTTTCCCAGAAGTCTTTAATCGGTTTTTCGCTGATGATTCTCACAAATTTTCAAGCCTCATTAATTATCGCAAAACGCGATAATTAATACAATAAAAATACCACAATTTGCGATATTTTTATAACAAATTTCCTTTTATCTGATTGAAAATAAAATCGGCGGTTATAGGCATTCCGTCGTAATTTAGAATTGAAATCAGTTTTTCGGGATTGATGCCGAGTTCAATCATCATCAGACTTTTGAATTGAGCATCGCGGTTTTGTTCGATGACGAAAACTTTTGAATGCGAATTGACGAAATCTTCAAAACCGATGCCGAACGGGAACGATTTGACGCGCATCGTATCGAGCGTGATATTTTCGTTTTTCAGCAATTCGACGGCTTCTTCGGCGGCGTAAGTTGATGTGCCGAAAAAGATTACGCCGATTTCGGATGTGTTGTTTTCCTGATGAAATTCGGGCGCGGGAACGTATTTTCCGGCGGTTTCAAATTTCGCAACGAGCCTGTCCATATTGCGTTTATAAGCCGCGCTGTCTTCGGTGTAAACGGCGTATTCTTCGCGCGAACTGCCGCGTGTTACAAATGCGCCTTTGGTCGCGTGTGCCGCCGGAATCGTGCGATACGGAATGCCGTCGCCGTCCGAATCGAGATAGCGTCCGTAGCGTTCGGTCATCGCTTCGAGCTGTTCGCCGGAATAAACTTTTCCGCGATCATATTCGCGTTCGTCGTCCCAGGCGAGCGGTTCGGAAATGTGATCGTTCATTCCCAAATCCAAATCAGTCATTAAAATAACCGGCGTTTGCAATTGCTCGGTCAAATCGAAGGCTTGCGCGGTCATTTCAAAACATTCACGCGGCGAAGCGGGAAAAAGCAAAATATGTTTCGTATCGCCGTGCGAAGCGTAAGCGGCTTCGAGAATGTCGGATTGCTGTGTGCGCGTCGGCATTCCGGTCGAAGGTCCGGTGCGCTGAACGTCAATTAAAACCGTCGGAATTTCGGCAAAATATCCCAAACCTAAAAATTCGTTCATCAGAGAAACGCCCGGTCCGCTGGTTGCGGTAAACGCCCGTGCGCCGTTCCAACTTGCGCCCATTACCATTCCGATTGCGGCAAGTTCGTCTTCGGCTTGCACGATGGCGAAATTCTTTTTGCCGGTTTCTTTATCAATTCGGAGTTTTTCGGCGTATTTGGCGAATGCGTCAACAACCGAAGTCGAAGGCGTGATCGGATACCAAGCCGCAACCGTCGCGCCGCCGTAAATCGCGCCCAAAGCACAAGCCGTATTGCCGCCGATCAAAATCTTATCGCCGAGCAAATCGCGCCGTTCGACGCGCAAATCGAGCATTTCAAAATTTTCACGCACATAATCAACGCCCATTTTCAAGGCTTTGATGTTCGGTTCGATCAATTTTTCCTTGCCTTTGAATTGTTCGGCGATGAGATGTTCAAAGACTTCAAACTCAAAATCCATCAATTCGGCAAGCGCACCGATATAGATGATATTTTTGAAAAGTTGCCGCTGACGCGCATCCGTAAAAGCATTATTGCAAAGTTCGGTCATCGGAATACCGAGATAATTGATGTCGTCGCGGATAAATTGCGAATGAAGCGGTTTCGTATTGTCATAGACAAAATATCCGCCCGAACGCACGTCCGCGACATCTTTTTTCATACTCTGCGGATTGACGCAAACCATCAGATCAATGCCTTCGCGCCGCCCGAGAAATCCGCGTTCGCTGACACGAACTTCATACCAAGTCGGCAAACCTTGAATATTCGACGGAAAAATATTCTTCGGCGTAACCGGAATTCCCATCTTAAAAATCGCCTTGGTGAACAAAGCATTCGCACTCGCCGAACCCGTCCCGTTGACGTTGGCAAATCTGACTACAAAATCGTTTATTTTAGTTTCGCTCATTAATTATTTTAAGGTTTTAAGGCTAATGTTTCCTTAATTTTATTTTTAACAATCCGCAAAAACTCCAAAGGCTGAACAACTTTCAAAGGTCTGAATTTTTGTCTGAACAATTTGCTTTCAAAGTCATAACCGCTCATCAAATAAATCAAATCCTTATCGCGTGTAACGATAAAATCGGCTTCACATTCAACCGCTAAATTTATGTAAATTTCATCATCAATATCACGCGGAAGCGAAAAAACCTTCGGAATTTTTTGAATGATGGTCGCTAAATCTCTGATGGATTTCAGAAAACTTTCAATTCGCTCATCGGTTAATGTTTTAAATCTTTCTCTGATATGCGGACGCTTGATTACTTCTTCAATTTCTTCCAAAACTTCCTGACTGACAAATAATTCAACCGCGCCTTTTTCAACAAGACGATAACAATTTCCGGCGAGACTTTTTTCATTTATTGCCGCTTGCAAAAAAGTATTGCAATCAAATACTGTGCGAATTTTCACCTGTTTTCCCTAGCCTTTTTTTCCGCATAAACTTCTCTTCGAGCTTGGTAAATCAAATCGTCTAACTCTTCTTCCGTTACTCCTTGCTCTTCAAATTCTTTGCGAACAGGCGCGAAAATTTCATCAAGCGTCCGCATTTTGTCGGAATCTTCGTTGACCAGCTTTTTGATGTAATCGTCAATGTTATAACCTTTAGCCGCCGCACGATTTATCAAAAGTGTTTCCGTTTCGGGTTTTAATATAATACTCATAACTCTATTTTACCTCTGATGAATTTTAACATATTACGATTCGTAAAAAACACATTCACACTCACCGAACCCGTCCCGTTGACGTTGGCAAATCTGACTACAAAATCGTTGGTTTTTATTTCGTTCATTTGGAAATATACAAAATTCCTATCTGTTTCCTGTAATCGGGAATTTGATCAAAATACTGTGACAACTATTAATCAAATCTTTCAAACACTCTTTATCAAACCAAAATTCAAAATGATGTGTTTGAAATCTATCATTAGGGAAAAAGTCTACTTCAATTGAAACTCGCTGATATGTTTGAGAAGCAATTCTTAGTTTTACGCAACGCTCCATTGTTATCAGATTTACTTCATCCAATAAATCTTTATCCAAATTTTCAATTTCAGCTAGCCACTCTGCAATTTCGGTATTGTGAATAATATCACCGCTAACCCAAACATTTGCATTCATAGTTTTTACATAAACGGTTATGTTTAACCAATTTACATCCCAAAAGTTGTTACTTTTGGGATACTTTCGGCTATGAGTCCAAATTCTCAACTCGCCAATTTCAATGTCTGGAATACCCAAACTTTCAAGGTTTGGTTCGGCGATAAAATCTTGCATTCTTTATTAATAGTTACTTTCCGCAACCTGTATAAGTTTTCGTTACATTGTAGAAAAATTGTTGCATATCCCAAGCCGCCGTCGGGCATCTTTCGGCGCATAAACCGCAATGAAGGCAAACGTCTTCGTCTTTTACCATTACGCGGGTTGTTTTCAGTTCGTCGGAAACGTATAAATCTTGCGTTAAATTCATTGCCGGAACTTTTAATTTGGCGCGTAAATCTTTTTCGTTTTCTTCGTTGTGCGTAAATGTGATGCAAGCCGTCGGGCAGATGTCCATACAGGCATCGCATTCGATACATTTTGCTTCAGTGAAAACGGTTTGGACATCGCAATTCAGACATCGTTGCGCTTCTTTGAATCCGTCGAGCTGATTGAATCCGAGTTCGACTTCTTGTTTGCGGTCTTTGAGTGTGATCGATTTATCGGCTTGCGGCACGACATAACGCAAATCGTGCGCGATTTCGCTGTCGAATGCCCATTCGTGAATGCCCATTTTCATCGAATGAAGATTGACGAACGGCGCAAGTCTTTCGTTGACATCTTCGCCGGAACACAAACGATGAATCGAAACCGCCGCTTGATGTCCGTGTGCGACTGCCGTGATGACGTTTTCAGGTCCGAATGCCGCGTCGCCGCCGAAAAATACTTTCGGATGCGTTGATTGGAACGTAACTTTATCAACAATTGGCATTTCCCATTCGCCGAATTCTACGCCGATGTCGCGCTCGATCCACGGAAAAGCGTTGTCTTGTCCGATTGCCAAAATCACGTCGTCGGCTTCGATAAAAACATCGGGTTCGCCTGTCGGAACTAATTTTCGTTTGCCGTTTTCGTCATAAACCGGCGCGACTTTTTCAAACAACATTCCTTTTAATTTGCCGTCTTCGACAACAAACGCTTTCGGCGGATGATTGTCAATAATCGGAATATCTTCGTGCATCGCGTCTTCTTTTTCCCACGGCGACGCTTTCATATCCGCAAACGGCGAACGCACAACGACTTTGACTTCTTCACCGCCAAGCCTGCGCGAAGTTCGGCAACAATCCATCGCCGTATTTCCGCCGCCGACGACGATGACTTTTTTACCGATTTTCGCCGTATGTTCAAACGCCACCGACGCAAGCCAATTTATCCCGATATGAATATTTTTTTCGGCTTCCCAACGTCCGGGCAATTTCGGCAAATCTTTCCCGCGCGGTGCGCCTGTTCCGACAAAAATCGCGTCGTAATCTTTTTCCAGAACTTCTTTCAGACTCGAAACATAATGTTTGAAATGCGTGTGAATTCCCAAATCAAGAATGTAATTAACTTCTTCGTCCAAAACGCTTACAGGCAGACGAAACGAAGGAATCTGGCTGACCATAAAACCGCCGCCTTTGATCTGTTCGTCAAAAAGATGAATTTCGTAACCGAG
>CALMEH010000061.1 GCA_937863115.1 uncultured Acidobacteriota bacterium | reverse complement strand
ATATTATTTCAGTCCGGCACAAACAATACGTTTTTACACAGCGAGTTTTAACGGTCAATGATGAAATCAGCGAACTCATTTTGTCGGCAGAGCAATAGTTTTGAGTTCCAACTTCAGTTGGCAAACCGCCAGCGAAGCGAAGCGGTTTTTGCTTTAATTGAGGCTCAAGATAATCAACGCCAAGCAACTGCGCCGCTTCGCTGGCAGTTGCGCCAACTGAAGTTGGAACTCAAATCTTTTACTGCTGTTTGGTTTGCGTATTCGTGTTCGTGTTCGCTTCGGCGATTTGCGTTGAGTTTTGTTGTTGGGATTGAATTTCTTCGGGCGATTTCCAACCGGCTTGACGGAGTAAATCAATCGCAAATTTTACGGGCAGAGCCATATTTGCCGCCGTGTTTTCGGTGAACACGCCGAAATTTACGCCGATAACTTTTCCCGTCTGTCCGAAAAGTGGTGCGCCGGAGCCGCCTTCGGCAGTTTTTGCGTCGTGGACAATTCGTTTTTGGTCAAGATCGGTAATCGCGCCTTGCGTTGTCAACGGCACGATTTTTTTATTTTGGGCGAGATATGTTATCAACGCTTGCCGCGAGTTGCCGAAACGTGCGTTTATCGCTTTCGCCTCATCATCGTCAACCATTGCCAAAAGTCTGTCAGGTCCGCTCGGATAACCCATTGTTACAACAGTTTTGCCGATTTCTGCCGCCACGGAATTATCTTCCAGCGGAAGTGTCGGAGTTATCGCGGGCATCAATTTTGCGTCAACCGTGCCGACCGCCAAATCTATGCGGTTTCCGGTTTGTTTAATTTTCAGAGGAAACGGTGTCGGAACATTCGGAAAATAAACGACCAGACGTTTAATTCGGGCGCGACCGTTTCCATCTTTCATCATTTGTTTGACCAAATCATCTTCCGCCCAAGGCTGAATAACGTGTTTATTCGTAACGATAAAACCACTGCCGACGTGAAAGCCCGTGCCGATAAAATCGTATTCAACCGCCGCGCCGTTGCCTTCGGTTGTCAAACTCATTGCTGACGGCGGAATTTGCGTGCCGTCTTCGTATTGCAAAACGGGTTCGTAAGGGTCTTGCTGAACAGCGTTCGGGTCAGGATAGCGCAAAGTCTTGCCGTTTGTTTTGCTCACAAGGTCATAAACGCCGACGATTAGACAAATTCCGTTACCGTATTCGACGCGCAGATTCGGCGCGAGCGAAACAGTTTTGATAATGTCTTTGTTCGATTTATCAATCTCGCCGAGTTGATTATTGGTTTCGCCGAGTTTTTCTTCGAGCTTGCGAATCAAATCATTTTGTGCTTCGTTGCGTTCGCGGCTTGTGCGGAGTTCGTTGCGAACGCTCAAACCGAGATACAAAACGCCGCCAACCAGTAAAAGCGAAATTAACAAAACCGAAATTTTCGTGAACCAAGTAATTTCACGCGAAAGTTCGCGGACAAACTCGCGCAAAAATGCTTTCGCGTCGTCGCGTTTCGGCGAAGCCGCCGAGTCCAACGCCGCTTCTTCGATAAACTGCGCGATATGCGGCTCACGGTTGGTAACAATCAGCGAAGATTTTGATGTTAGTGAATAAAATCCGAAAGAAATTTCCGTTTCGGGAATATCAATCAAATCGCCGTCTTGAACGGCAATAAAACGGCGAACAGGCTTGTCGTTAATCGTCAAATTTAACGATTCGTCAAAATCAATAATGCGATACGCGCCATCGTTCTGTTCGAGTTCAATCCACGTCGTATTTGCGGCAATTTTATCACTGCGAATCTGCAAATCGCTGAATTCGCCCGAACCGATGCGGATGCGCTCTTCGGAAAAATATTCCGTGCGCCGCTCCTTTCCGACCGAAATGTGAATGATAATGCCCGTTGCCATTTTTTAATAAACTCGTTAGATGCGCTTTTCCGCCTGTGAGATTCTATCATAAAATTTTGTTAGTAGTTAATAGTTCAGAGTTCAAACTTCAGTTTGTCTCGCTAGCGAAGCGAAGCGGGAAAATGTTAGTGGTTTTGGTATAAAATTAAACGAAGCCCATTACGCTTCGTTGACGGGCAACAAACTGAAGTTTGAACTCTGAACACAAATTAATATGAAAAAGTTTATCGAAGACCGCGAACAATTAGAAAAACTCGCGCCCGTCGCTACCGCGCCAATCAAACATCACGTTTTCGTTTGCAACGGCAAAAGTTGTTCGGCAGTCGGCTCGGCAGAAGTAAAAAAGGCGTTTGAAGAACAATTAGACGCGAAAAACTTACGCTACGGCAAAGCCTCAAAAGGCAGAAACCCGTCCGGCGAAATTCTCTTAACCGATTGCAGTTCGATGGGCTTCTGCTCAATCGGCGCGGCAGTTTTAATCTATCCCGAAGGCGTTTGGTATGCCCAAGTCGGCGCAGAAGACGTAGAAGAAATCATCGAAGAACACCTCGAAAACGGCAATGTCGTCAAAAGATTAGCGTTGGTCGAGATGATTTCAGAAGATTAATATTTCCTGTAAATTCTTTATTAATTACAGTATTTTAATTTTTTCTCGACATTAATTCAAAATTTCTTCTTAGAAAAAATAAACGTTCCGAAATTCGTGTGCGTGGGTGTTCAATTTTGCCGATATTTTCATAAATCACGCCGTAATATTGATTGACAATTTCTATCTTGGTTGAAGGAAATTGGATAATAAAATAAAACTGCGGCGATTGATAACGGAAAAAGTTTTTATTAAGTTCTTCAGAAGACAAGGTTTTAAGAATGCGATTCATAGAAATTATCGTTTCTTGGTGTGTTGTGATGGCTTCTTCATAAAGACCGAATCTGATGTAAAGCATCGTAAGTTGACCAAAAATAGTCGGATTGGTGGCGAAATTCGGCGGATATTCTGTGAACTTATTAATTTTATTAAAATCGGCTCTGGCTTGATTCATCAAATCTAAAACAAATTCTTTTTGGTTCGATTTTAGCTGATACATCGAATTTAGACTGCCGACAATGATAAACGGACGATATTCACGCGGCGAATTATTTAGAACATTTATGATTTCATCAAAATTGTCGGTTTTGAAAAGTTCTTCAATCCATTTCGAGTTTGTATGAACTTTTGACCAAACCCAATTAGAATCGCGGAATTCTTTCTCGAAGCCATCTAAGATTTCGTTTGAAAGTGTAAAGGTTTTCTCGTGTATGGCAAGATTTGCAGCGGCTCTTAAATAACTCGTCTGTATTTTTTTATCAGTTATTTTTTTCGCCAAATTCAAAAAATCCTGACTCGTTTTAGGCGAATTTTTTGGAAAATCGGGTTTTTTCCAATGTGGAATTTCAGCGTTTTGACAAACGGCGATTGCTTTTTCGACAATTGGCGATTTCGTGGGCAGTAAACGCTTAAAATCTTTCAAATATTTTAACCCCCAACCTTTTGCCGTAATGCAATCGTCACTTTTTTTTGAAATCAATGCTTCTGATTCTCTTTGAATAAATGGCAGCATCAGTTCGAGAAAAACTTTAACCCGCGAATCCGGCATATCGCGCCGCCACGACTTTAAAGAATAGTTAAAGTTTTCTTCAAAAAGATACGCAATAAACCAGCCTTCGTTGCTCGTGTTTTTGGCGGCTTCGAGCAATTTGGTGAAATAAATGTTCGAGAGATTTTCGTTTTTATGTTTCAAATGCAAAAGAATACGCACGCAAAAGTCGCTGAATGCAGGCTTTTTGCCCTTGAGCGAAAGCAGTGCAAATTCAAAAGCTAAATTTATATCTGCCGAATTTGCTTCTTCTTTGCGGTTAAGTATTTGATGGGCAATCACGATATAAGTTTTATTTGCGCTTTCGAGAGTTTCAAGATTTGTTTCATCAATTTTGATTTCTTTAATTTTCGAGATAAGTCTTTCAGACAAAACTGCATTTTCATCTAAAACATTGCTCAACAAATTCCAATAAGAACTCAATCTTTCAGCTTCGTCTTTATATTCGGTCGCCGGATTGATGCCGATTTCAACTGCTTTTCCGAGCCAAAAATCTCCTTCTTTTTGGTCGTGTTCCCAAATCATATT
>CALMEH010000060.1 GCA_937863115.1 uncultured Acidobacteriota bacterium | reverse complement strand
GGCATAAAAACGCGGTGTAGAGACGCGATGCATCGCGTCTCTACGGAATATGATTATTGAAATTGTCTTTACACGATTTTCGTGATAAATTCCGAATGAAAAATTCCCCTAAATAATTCAAAAAATTAATTTATGGCGGATAAATTTCAAAACAAATATCGTATTTCATCAGCACGTCTGCAAACTTGGAATTACGGTTTGGCGGCATCATATTTTATAACTGTTTGCACAGATAATCGGCAGCATTTTTTCGGTAAAATTGTTGATGAAAAAATGATTTTATCAGCGATTGGCGAAATTGTTGAAAATGAATGGACAAAAACGCTCGAGATTCGTCCTGATATGAATTTGGAATTAGACGCATTTTGTGTAATGCCGAATCATTTTCACGCCATAATTATTATTGGCAATAATGAATTCAATCACGGTAGAGACGCGATGCATCGCGTCTCTACGACAACGGGCATTGAAAATAATTTTGCCCCGCAATCAAAAAATCTGGCATCTATAATGCGTGGTTTCAAATCATCGGTTACAGTTTCCGCGCGTTCGATAAACACAAATTTCAAATGGCAGGCACGATTTCACGACCACATAATTAGAAACGATCTTGAATTTCAAAGAATTCGGAAATACATTATCGAAAACCCGCAAAATTGGCAGAAAGATAAATTTTACAGATAAATTCGACCGCGAATCCCAATTCGTAGAGACGCGATGCATCGCGTCTCTACTGTTGGTTACGTTACGATTCGGATACGTTACCGGACAATAAAAATTCGCGTCTTAGTGTTTTAACTTCGCTCTGACTTTCGATGTGAATGTTCAAATCTCTGATAATTCCGTCGGTCAGATCGTAAATCCAGCCGTGAACGCGCAAAACTTGTCCGCGTTCCCAAGCGTCTTGGACGATGGTTGTTTCGCCGACATTGAGAACTTGTTCGATAACATTTAGTTCGCAAAGTTTGTTTAATTTGTCGGTTTCGTCTTCGATTTTTGCCAAAACGTTTTCGTAGAGATTCGCCACGTCTTGAATATGGCGCAACCAATTATCGATCAAGCCGTGCCGTTTGTTTTCCAAAGCCGCATTTACGCCGCCGCAACCGTAATGTCCGCAAACAATTATGTGTTTGACCTGCAAAACTTCGACCGCAAATTGCAGAACCGAAAGGCAATTCATATCGGTATGAATGACGAGATTCGCAATATTTCGATGAACAAAAACCTCGCCCGGCATCAACCCGACAATGTTGCTCGCGGAAACACGGCTGTCCGAACAACCGATCCAAACATATTCGGGTAATTGCTGCTGTGCCAGATCGGCGAAAAATGTCGGACGATCTTGACGAACCTTTTCCGACCAAGTTTTATTATTGTCCAATAAATGTTTAAGCGTTTTCACAGCGTTTAGTTTAACAAGTCTTCGGTAATATCTCACGTCAGACGAGTTTGATTTTGAAACCAATAGTTTTTTACGAACTGCACGAAAGCATTGAACAGCCGACTTTTGTTTTTGCCCAATCGGGACGTTTGGCGAACCATTTTTCGGCTTCGGGTTGTTCGTCGTAAGGTTTTAAAAGCAGATTAAATAATTCGTCAACGATTGAATAATCGCCTTTGTCTGCTGCGTCTATTGCTAACTGCGCCATATAATTTCGCAGAACATATTTCGGATTTGTGCGATTCATTTGCGAGATTCTTTCGGATGTTTCGTGGTTTTCGGCGATTAGAATTTCAGCGTAAACGGACAAAAACATCATCCATTTTTCTTTGAAAATTTCGAGATTTTCGGAATAACTCGATTCGTTCAAAAGCGTCCAAAATTCGTTCGGCGCGTTTTCGTCAAATTTGTTTAAGTTGCGGAAAAATAAGGTCAAATCGATTTCGGATTGATACATTAATGTTTCGAGTTCGATAATAAACTCCGTTTCCGCCGCATTTTTCAAACCCAACTTATTGCTCATCATTCGGATGTGCTTCGGTAGATAATTTCTCTGATAATCTTCGAGAACTTCTTCAAGCGGTGCGGCATCTTCGATGAGCATATAGAGCGCATTTCCTAACTGCATCAGATTCCAAACGCCGATTGCGGCTTGGTTGCCGAAACGATAGCGTTTTTGTCCGGCATCGGTCGTATTCGGTGTCCAATTCGGGTCGTAATTTTCGAGCCAGCCGTAAGGTCCGTAATCGATCGTTAAACCCAAAATCGACATATTATCCGTATTCATTACGCCGTGAACAAATCCGACGCGCTCCCAATGAATCATCAAATCAAGCGTTCGTTCGCAAACTTCGCGGAAAAATTCGATGTAAGTTTCTTTTGACGGTTCGCCAAGATGCGGAAAAAAATGCCGAATCGTATAATCGGTCAGCTTTTTCAAGTTTGATATATCTTGTTGAGCCATAAAGATTTGGAAATTCCCGAAACGAATAAAAGTCGGCGCAACGCGGCAGACGATCGCGCCTTTTTCATATTCGGCGTTGCCGTTATACATCATATCGCGCAAAACATCATCGCCCGTCAAAACTATTGATAATGCACGAGTTGTCGGCACGCCGAGATGAAACATCGCTTCCGAACAGAGATATTCACGAATCGAAGAACGCAAAACCGCAAGTCCGTCTGCGCCGCGTGAATACGGCGTTTTGCCTGCGCCTTTGAGTTGCAATGCCCATTGTTGGTTATTGTGATTTACCTCAAATAGATTTATCGCGCGTCCGTCGCCTAATTGTCCCGCCCAATTTCCGAATTGATGTCCGCCGTAACACATTGCAAAAGGTTTCGTATCGGGATAGATTTCCGCACCGGAAAAGATTTTGAGAAATTCTTCTGATTTTGCGTCAAATTCGTTTAATCCAATGTTTTCAAGCATTTGCGGCGAAAAATGAATCAGCGAAGGATTTTTCGGCAAAGTCGGATTAACATCGGAAAAAGCGGCATTCGGCACTTGGCGAACGTAATTTTTTGTAATTGAATCTGCCGGAAGTTCTCGGTTAAATGTATCGTTTAGGTTAAATTTCATTGATTAAATTCTAAACTTTCTTTGTTTAATTGTTAATCGAGGAAAATTTAAGTTGAAAAATAAATTCTTCGGAATAGCCGAAAGCGAATAGCCGATAGCTGATAACTGTGCAATCAATAATTACCAACTTTCAATTGTGCCGATTTTATTTTGACCAAGCCATCTAATTGGTAATACCGTTACTTCATAGAATCTAAAATTGGTAAATTTCATTAAAAATAGTGTTTCGTGCAAAATAATCATCATTTTCGTTGCATTTTGCAATAAATCTTATATTTTCTCGGCAAAAAACTTAAAAATCCGATTGACAAAAGAAAATTTGTTTTGTAAATTGGTTAAACCAATTACGATATTTTACTAAAAACAAACAAATAAGTTAAGAAAAACAGCCGGAAAATGGTTTTTATTCAAAACAGCTTGCGGCAAAACGGAAATAATTTCAAAAAAGAGAGGATAGAGATGAGGAAAAAAAGTTTTATGAAATACGGCTTCTTGGCGGCATTTTTTGTGCTTTTGTCAATCGGTTTGGCAAACGCGCAGGAATTTCGCGGCACAATTACGGGAACTGTTAAAGACCAAAACGGTGCAATCGTTCCGGGAGCAAACGTAACGCTTGAAAACACGGAAACGAACAGCAAATCAACGGCGACAACAAACGATGACGGAGCTTATACATTTCCTTTGCTTTTGCCGGGAAAATATAAATTATCGACAACTGCCAACGGATTTAAAACTTCAGTTCGTGAAGGTGTCGAAATTAGAGTTGACGACCGTTTGACGGTTGATTTTCAACTCGAAATCGGCGCGGCGGCTGAGGTTACGGTCGTAGCGAATGAAGAGCTTATCGAACGCGGTTCAGTTACGGTCGGAACGGTTGTCAGTCAGCGGCAAATTTCCGAACTTCCTCTCGCCGAAGGTGCGCCATATGCTTTGGCAACGCAAGCACCGAGCGTGGTTTATACGGGCGACCCGAATTTTACGGGACCGACCGCAAACGGAAATCTGGCAGGTTTTCGCACAA
>CALMEH010000059.1 GCA_937863115.1 uncultured Acidobacteriota bacterium | reverse complement strand
CAGTATATTCCGTAGCAGAGCTACGGGGAATTAGACCTATAAGGAACGATTAAAATCGTGCAAAACTGTTTTCCGTTTCTCCGACAATTTATTAAACCTCAATAAACACGGCATTTGGCACAGTCATTGCAAACCGTTAAATCAGTTGTATTGAAATTGATTGGAGGTTTCTAATTAAACAAATGTCAAATGAAGTCATAAATATCGGCGGTGAACAAAAGCTCGTGCGCGAAGATACGGCGAAATCTTATCGCGGCTTAATCTGGGCGTTGGGCAGCATAGCAATTTTTATAATTGTTACAGCAATTATTTTCTTTGCGTTTTTTGCAAAGACGGCAACTGACGGAACTTCGCCGACAACTCCTGCAAATATTGAAAATCGTCGGCAGTAAATTTCAAAATCAATCTCACCCCTCGTTTATCATTTCCCAAAACGAATAAGCTATAATCAATCTATGTTGATTTTAGGCATCGAAAGTTCTTGTGATGAAACGGCGGCGGCAGTTGTTGAAAACGGCAACAAAATTTTATCGTCCGTCATTTCGTCACAAATCGAACTTCATCGTCCGTTCGGGGGCGTTTTCCCCGAACTCGCGGCGCGTGAACATCTCGAAAAAATTGAGCCGGTTGTGAAAGAAGCGTTGGAAAAAGCCGGTGTTTCTTTGCAGGAAATTGACGCAATCGCGGTTACGCAAGGTCCCGGACTTATCGGTTCTCTGCTCGTCGGCGTTTGTTACGCAAAGGCTCTGGCTTGGGGTTTGGACATTCCGTTTATCGGCGTAAATCATATCGAAGGACACGTTTATTCGATTGTGTTTGAAAATCCAGAAGTTGAATATCCGGCGTTGGCTTTAATTGTTTCGGGCGGACATACGAATCTTTTTTACGTTCCCGAAGAAGGAAAATACAAAGTCGTTTCGCGCACACGCGACGACGCGGCGGGCGAAGCGTTTGATAAAGTTGGGAAAATGTTGGGCTTGAGCTATCCGGGCGGACCTGTAATTGAGAAAATTGCCAAAACGGGCGATGCCGCGAAAATAAAATTTCCGATTGCAAAGATCTCCGACGGACGACCGGATTTTAGTTTCAGCGGTTTGAAAACGGCTGTTTCAAGATATTTGCGCGAAAACGAAATCGTGCCGGTTGCCGAAAACGAAGAACCGACACAAGAAATCAAAGACATTGCCGCGAGTTTTCAGGCGACTGTAATTAAAAGTTTGATGCGAAGCGTTAAAAAACTCACGGAAGAATTGAATCCGAAAACTTTAATCGTCGCGGGCGGCGTGGCGTGTAACGGCGCATTGCGTTTAGCGGCGGAAACTTTTGGCGCAAGTCGGGGTTTGCCGGTTTATTTTCCGTCAAAACATCTTTCCACCGACAACGCCGCGATGATTGCCGCGGCAGGTTATTTCCATCTGAAACGAGGCGAAACTTCCGATTTAAGGATGACGGCAGACGTTACCTTGAGATTGCAAAATTTTGAAAACGAAGACGCGCAACTTAAAAAGAAAAAAGTGCGCTATCGGCTCTGACTAGCGGTTTCCCGTAAAAAACCGCAAAACATTCAGCAAAGACGCTTAAACATTAGGTTTTGTCCGCGTTTTTTTATAAAATTCGGGCAAACAATCACAAAAATCCGCTGAACTCTTAGC
>CALMEH010000058.1 GCA_937863115.1 uncultured Acidobacteriota bacterium | reverse complement strand
ATTGTAATAATTTAAACAAGCACCCGCGGGCATTTTGCGGAAATAAAGTCGGCACTTCCCAAGGCTTTTCGGAATAATTCCCCATTTAAAACAAACCGCCACGATCCGCATCGGTCATATCTTCATCAGATTCAATAATATGCGGCTCGGCATCATTATACATCACGAGCGCAAAACAGCCTTTTTCGGTCGAAAATGCCGGAAGCGAAACACCGCGCGGCACGAAAAAATATCCGCCTTTTTTCCAAACGGTGTCGCCAACTTTCATTTCGCCGTCCATAATGAAAATTTCTACATCGGAATATGAAACCGAAGGCGGTTGCTTGTAACCTGCGTCCCATTGCACCGACATCGTGCAAGCTCCGGTATCTTCATCAATCGAGAGCATTTTATAGTTATAGCCGCTAGGAATTCCTTTTAACTCAAGACGTTTGAACGAAACGTCTCGGTCAACAAATGGTTCAATATGTTTTCGCATAATCTCCTCAGTTATCAGTTATCAGTTATCAGTTATCAGCCTTTGTTGACTGCTACCTGTTAAAATACAACCTTAAATTCTCTGTCAGGTTTCTGAAAGAGTTCTTCTTTTTTAATGATTCGCTTGTTGTCGGCGTGCCAATAAAATCCGGTTGTCGTGATTCGATGATAAAATTCTTGAATCCAAACTTCGCGCTGTTCGGCAAGTTCGACATTCATTGCTTGTGCAATTTGTTCATAACGCACCTTTTGCTCCGCAACTTCTTGAGCAATCCATTGTTCGACTTCTTCGCTTCGCTTCGGTTTATTTTTTAGTATTTTCTTTGACATAATTACTTTTTTTGCCGCAGGTTAATGCAGATTTCGCGGACAAATACGAGAAAAAATTTGCGTTATCCGCGTTAATCTGCGTCTGAATTTTCTTAAATCCAATCCCCCAAACCATAAACCCGCGCCGCATTTTCTACCAAAAGTTTGCGTTTCGGAGTTTCTCTAAGTTCCAATTTATCAAGTTCTTGCATTGCGCGTTCAAAACCAATAACGGGATAATCTGTGCCGAACATTACTTTGTCCTGACCGCGAGAATTGATGAATTTTATCAACGATTTATCCCAATATTTCGGCAGATGCGCGTCCGTTCCGATAAAGACGTTTTCGTGTTTCCAAGCCATCGAAATCATCTGTTCTGTCCACGGATGCCCGATGTGAATGCCGATAATTTTCAGTTCGGGAAAATCAATCGCCACTCTGTCTAAAGTTATCGGTTCGGCGACTGTCCGCAAAAACCATTGCGCCGAATGCCCGACTTGAATCTGAACGGGAATTTTAAGTTCGGCACATTTCGCATAAAAAGGGTAATACATCCGATCATCCGGCGGCGCACCGAACCAATGCGGATAAATATGCGCTCCGACAAAGCCGTATTCCTTGACTGCAACGTCCAATTTCTTAACCCAAGTCATTATTTTACTTGGATTTAACCCGATAATACCTTTGAAACGATCAGGATGCGCCGCACAAACTTCCGCAATTTTCTCAAACGGTTTTTCAAAGAAAATATTCGACCCAACAGGTGCGCCAGTCGTTGCCACAAGTAAGCCTTTATCAATCCCGCCCGCATCCATTAGAGCCAATTCTTCCTCAACAGTTACGCCCTTTTTCGTCATCTCCAAAATCCCAACCAAATCCCAAAATTGGTCAAGTTCCGGCGGATAACATTCGGTAATTTCTTTCGTCCACAGATTAACGACTATATCTATTGCTCTTGTCATTAGTTATTCCAAATCTTTTCCCATTCTTCCTCAGAAACAAATCTTTTGTCAGCAGTTAAAATGCAACCCAAAATCCTATTTGATTCAATTCCCTCAAAAATCGTATAACTCCAAGACTCATCAATTCTTAAACGCCAAAAACTGATTTTTTCATCAGGAAATTTAGCTAAGTTTTCGCAAAAAGCTAACATATCTTTCACCAATCGTTGAGAATGAAAACTTTTGTGCCTTTGTGCTAAACCATTCGCCCGATGTTTATAAATATCCAAAAGACTTAGCGCAGGAACTTCATTGTTCGACTTGCTTTCTAAAGTTATTGTTTGAATTTTAAGCCCTTGAGTTATTTCTTCAAGATGATTGAATGAAGATTTTTCAACCAATTTCATAAGTTTCTGAAGTTGTTCATCTTTTTCATTCATTCGTTTCTTATTTTCGTGGGCAAATTATTTTCCAAATCTTTCCCGCAAATCTTTCTTCAAAATTTTTCCCGTCAAATTTCGCGGTAATTTGTCAATAAACTCAACCGTTTTCGGTTTTTTGAAACCTGCGAGTTTGCCTTCGCAAAATTGGATGATGTCTGCAACCGTAACATTTGCACCGTCTTTCAAAACCACGATTGCCTTAACTTCTTCGCCCCATTTTTCGGAAGGAACGCCGATGACTGCGACTTCAAAAATGCTTTCGTGTTCCTGCAAAATTCGCTCGACTTCGGACGGATAGACGTTCAACGCACCCGACACGATCATATCGTTTTTGCGGTCAACTAAATACAAATAACCTTCCGCATCCACCCGCGCCATATCGCCTGTGCGGAGCCAACCATCGCGCAAAGTTTTGGCGGTTGCGTCGGGATTGTTCCAATAACCAACCATATTTGCTTCGGTGCGAATGGCGATTTCGCCGACTTCATTCACGGGCAAAAAGTTCCAATCTTCGTCCACAATTTTCACATCAACATTCGTCTGTGGTCGCCCGCACGATTGCAGAAGATGTTTCTTTTCAACATTTTCGAGTGCAAGACGATGTTCGCTCGGCTCTAAAACCGTTCCCGCACAACCTGTTTCGGTGGTCGCAAAAGTTTGTCGAAAACCGCATTTCGGAAACCGTTGCATTGCCTCACGCAAAACAGGTTCGGGAATCGGTGAACCGCCGTAAAGCAAGACTTCAAGCGAGCTTAAATCGTATTTTTTTGAAACATCAGATGCTAACAACATCTGAATTGTGGTTGGCACAAGATTCGTAAAAGTAATCTTGTCGCGTTCAATCGTTGCACACGCCGTTTCAACATCATAATTTATCAGCGAAATCTGCGAACCGACATAAACCGCACAATAAATTCCCGCAATTCCCGCCGCCGAATAAAGGGGCGAAGGCAACATTACCCGATGAGTTTGCCGCGAAGCAATCGCGTGAACGTGAACCAACATCCCGACAAGTAAAGAATAATGTGAATAAACCGCACCTTTCGGAAAACCCGTTGTTCCCGAAGTGTAGAGAATCATCGCCTCTTCGATTTGGGATTTGGGATTTGGGATTTGGGATTGTCCGTTTTCTATTAAATTTTCAAATATCTGTGGATTGATAACGTGATCCAAACATTCGACTTTTTCTTTAACTTGAATCGAATTTTGTTTGGTTGAATCATCACAAATAATCGCTTTTGCGCCCGAATTTTCAACGATATACGCAACTTCATTAGCGGTCAGCCGATAATTTACCGTGACCGAAACTAACCCGACTTGAGCCAATCCAAATAGCGCTTCAACCCATTGATTTGAGTTTTTGGCGTAGATTGCAACTCTGTCGCCGTGTTCTAAACCTACAGCAAAAAGTGAATTGGCAAAACCTCGCGCCCGTGCATTTAATTCCTTCCAAGTCAGACGTTTTTCGCCGAAAACCAGCCCGACATCGTTGGGAAAATTTCTCGCGTTTCTTGCAAGTAAATCGCCTGCCGAATTTAATCCGCCAAAAATCATCGCTGAGTTTGAAAACATCAAAATCGTATCATAATAATTTGATATAAGTCTAGGACAAATCTTTACTTTATTCTTTGACAAATCGAACTTTCTGTCAAATAATAAATGAAAAATATATTTGTTATAAATCTATAACTAATTAAACTGAAAATAAGGAAAAAATATGAGTTATCGTCTTGGAATTGATGTCGGCGGAACATTTACCGACCTTTTGCTTTTTAACGAAGAAACCGGCGCAATGACGCTCGAAAAAACGCCTTCGACTCCGGCTGATCAATCAATCGGAATTTTAAACGGAATTCATAAAATCGTTGATGCCGCCGGACTGAAACCGCAAGATTTGGATCTGATTTTGCACGGCACGACCGTTGCGACAAACGCAGTTTTAGAAGGAAAAGGCGCACTCGTCGGGCTGATTACGACTAAAGGTTTTGAGCAAATCTTGCACGTTGCACGTTCGCAAACGCCCGGACCGCTGGCAGGTTGGATAATTATGCAAAAGCCCGATCCGCTTGCGCCGCTTTATTTGACGCGCGGGGTTTCGTGTCGAATGACAGCGAAAGGTGCGGAAGCGTCGCCGGTTGACGAAGCGGAAGTTCGCCAATTTATTAAAGATTTGCACGATGCAGGTATTGAAGCCTTAACCGTTTCACTGATAAATTCATTTGCAAGCGGCGAACACGAACGCAAAATCCGCGACATCGCCGCCGAAATGTATCCTAAACTTCCTGTAACGATTTCGACCGAAATTCTTCCTGAATTCCGCGAATATGAACGCTGTTTGACGACTGTGATGAACAGTTATGTGCGCCCGAAAATGGCGAATTATCTGAAAGGAATTCAAGAAAAATTAGCCGAAGCAAACTTGAATCCGACGGTTAATATCGTCCGTTCCGATGGCGGCGTAATGTCAATCGAAGCCGCAAAAAAATCGCCCGTAAATACTTTGCTTTCAGGTCCGAGCGGCGGCGCAGTCGCGGCGGCTTACATTGGCGAACTCGCCGGATTCGACAAAGTTTTAGGCTTCGATATGGGCGGAACTTCAACCGATGTTTGCGTTACGATGGGCGGCGAACCGAACCTCGTGCGTGAAACTCGCGTCGGTTACTATCCAGTCAAAGCGTCTTCGGTTGATGTTCGCACAGTCGGCGCGGGCGGTGGCTCAATCGCGCACGTTCCAATGACCGGCGCACTTCGAGTTGGTCCGCAAAGCGCGGGAGCAGATCCCGGACCTGCGGCATATAAAAAAGGCGGTGAAGAACCAACCGTAACGGATGCAAATGTTGTGCTTGGACATCTTCCGCCGAGACTTTTGGGCGGCGAAATGAGTTTGGATGTCGAAGCATCGCGCAATGCTGTGAAGAAAATCGCCGACACTTTGGGATTGACTATTGAACAAGCCGCGCAAGGAATTATTGATATTGTCAACGAAAATATGTTCGGCGCATTGCGGCTCGTTTCTGTTCAACGCGGACTCGACCCGCGAGATTTTGCACTTGTCGCATTCGGCGGCGCGGGACCGCTTCACGGCAATTATTTGTCGAAACTTTGCGGCGCGTTTCCGTGCATTTCGCCGCCGACTCCGGGCGTTCTTTCGGCTCTCGGCTTTTTGCATTCCGACATCAAAAACGAATTTTCGCAAACGATGATTCGAGAATTAAATAAGATTGACTTAGCGGAATTCGGTGAAATTTTTGTAAAACTTGGCGGCGAAGCCGAAAAATGGCTTAACGGCGAAAACATTGCAAACGATAGACAAAAATTGGTTTATCAAGTTGATGTGCGCTATTACAGGCAAGGTTTCGAATTTCCGATTTCAGTGCAACCCGACCAATTTTCGACTGAAGTAGGCAAGCAAAATTTTATCGCCGATTTCAAGGAAATTCACGAAAAAAATTACGGCTTCAATATTGATTCGGCAATTGAAATTGTTAATCTGCGGTGCATCGGCATCGGGCAAGTCCGAAAAGTCGAACTTCCGAAATTTGAATCGGGCAACGAAAATGCAAGTTCGGCAATCGTTGAAATGTATCAAGCTTGGTTTGACGGAAACCAAATAGACACAAATATTTACGACCGCGACAAACTTCGCCCCGGACATAAAATCGCAGGTCCCGCAATCGTTACACAAAAAGATTCGACAACCGTCATTCTGCCCGAACATCACGGCAAAGTGGACGAATATTTGAACATTTTGATTTACCCGAACGGCTAAGAATTAACCATATAGAAACATAGAACACATAGAGTTTTTAAAATTCTTTCTATGTGTTCTATGTTTCTATGTGGTAAAAAAAAATTATGGAATCTTACCGCGCTATTGCTTTGCAAGTTAAAACATTTGCCGTGAATCGTGCCAAATCGAAAGAAGAAGCGCACGAAATTATCAAACAGACAATTGCACGGCTCGACCGTCAAATCTTTGGAAGCATTGCGTTTGTCGGATTTGATACGAAGCTGATTGTTTTACCCGAATATTTTTTGACAGGTTTTCCGATGGGCGAATCAATCGAAGAATGGCGCAAAAAGGCTTGTTTGGAAATTGATGGCGAAATCTATGAATTGTTAGGCAAAATCGCGCAAGACCGCAAAATTTTTCTGTCGGGAAATGCTTATGAACTCGACAAAAATTTCCCCGAACTTTATTTTCAAACGTCTTTTATTATCGCGCCGAACGGCGAAGTCGTCTTGCGTTATCGCAGGCTAAATTCGATGTTTGCGCCAACGCCGCACGATGTTTGGGACAAATATCTCGACATTTACGGACTCGAAGCCGTGTTTCCGGTTGCCAAAACTGAAATTGGAAATTTGGCTTGCATTGCCTCCGAAGAAATTCTTTATCCTGAAATCGCACGATGCCTCGCAATGCGCGGCGCGGAAATTTTTTGTCATTCGTCGTCGGAAGTTTTCGGAATGCAAAATACGCCGAAAAATGTGGCGAAAATCGCCCGCGCCTATGAAAATTCTGCTTACGTCGTGTCGGCAAATTCCGGCGGATTGGCAGACATTTCGATTCCCGAAAATTCGACTGACGGCGGTTCAAAAATTGTTGATTACAAAGGTTTGATAATCGCCGAAACCGCGCAAGGCGAATCAATCAATGCTTTTGCCGAGATAGATTTAGCCGCGCTTCGGCGAAATCGGAAACGACCAGGAATGGCAAATATTTTGTCGCGCCAACGCTTCGAGCTTTACGCCGAATCTTATGCAAAACATTCGTTTTATCCGCCGAATACTTTGCTCGATAAAAAAGCGGAACGCACTCATTTTGTCGAGACACAGAAAAGTGTAATTGAGAAATTAGAGAAAGCGGGAAAGATTTAACCGCGAAACACGCTAAAAGGCGCGAAAAAAGAAAAAAACTTTCGCGCCTTTTAGCGTGTTTCGCGGTTAAAATTCTTATGCGACTTTTCGCTCGTCAATCACAGTTAATTTTGCAAATTCGCCGTTCTCGAAATGTTGCCACGTCCGGCAACGATGTGTATCACTTTCCAAAGTAATAATTTCCGAAAAACTGTTATTTGGTTGATCTTTATAAACCCACGTCAGAAAAATCGTATTCTCATCAACCTCGGTAGATTCGCCCTTGAGTCGCGGATTGTCGAATTTCAACCAACCGTCTTTCAGTTCGCCGGGAAACTCTTTTGTTTCAACCTTTCCATCGTCCCAAGTATAGACATTTTGCTGATAATATTCGTCAATTCCGTTGGTTTTACAGGTCAGACGGCTTTTGTGATGATCCAAAATCTTGCCGGTTTTGGCATCAATTAGCGTATATGTTCCTTCCCAAATTCCGTTGTGCCTCAAAAAGACGGGAAATGGAACTTTCGTTGCAGTAGCTTCGCTCATAACTTTACCTCGATTTGTTATAGATGTATAACAAACTTACTCTACTATAAAAAATAGGGATTTTCAATTATTCAGACGTAAAATTATAAACAATTACTCCCGAAACTCTGACTTTTTGCCCCGAAAGCATTGTCGGATTAAATTTTGATTCTTTCGCCGCCTTCTCTGCCGAACTTCTCAGCAAAGTGTGTCCGCTGACGGCAGATGCCGAAATTACATTTCCGTTTTCGTCAATCATAACCTGCACATTAACCGTGCCGTTGGCGCGAACCGCTTTGGCTGCCAGCGGATATTCCGGTTTGACGAGGTTTGTCGCTTTGCCATTAAGAACACCGCCTGAAATCGTGTTAGAAGAATTTGAGGTTGATGAGGGCTTTGGGGTTGATGAAGTTTTGCTATTACCTTTTTCTGCTGACCTCAACTCGTCACCTTTTTTCGTGTCAGATTGTGCTAAATCTCTTTTGCCCATTTTATAATAGACATCTGCACGAACATAATAATTATTTGCATCGTCTGGATCTAGTCGAATTGCTTCCGTATAATCCTTAATTGCATTCTCGAAATCTCCCTTTTTTACATAAACTCCTGCTCGATTAAAGAAATCATTTGCGTCGGGTTTAAGCTGAATTTGTTCCGTATAATATTTTATTAAATTTTCAAAGTCTCCTTTTTCTTTGTAGAATTCTACCCGTTTTTCAAGAAAAACCTGAAGTCGCTTATTTTCTTTGGGTGTTAAATCAATAGCTTTGCTTATATCTTCGATAGCATTATCGAGCAACCCTTTTTCCTGATTTGTGAGACTACGAAAAAAGAAATTCTCAGGATTATTTGGCTCAATTTGAATAGCTTTATCAAAATCAGCCAAAGCCAAATCGTATTGTTTCCGCTGACGATAACCGTAGCCGCGAACGCGCAAAGCATCTAAATTTTTCGGATTAAGCCGAATCGCTTCGTCCAACGCGGCAAACGCGCAATCGTCAAGACTCGCCGCGCCACCGCCCGAATACATTTCGATATGTTTCTGCGCCCGTGCGAAAAATTCTTCCGAAGTTTTCGGTTCAGGCTCGTTCGCCATCCTGCAATTATATTTCGGCTGCGTAAATTTGGACAAAGGATTTTCCTTGCATCCGAAACCGAAACACAACACCGCAAGACAAAGTGCAAAATTAAATACGTTTTTCATAATTTTCTGCTCCGATCTTTAATTTTATGCCAGCGAAGGCAGAAACGCGATGGCTAATGAGCGTGTTAAACTCAGACTTTGCATGCTCCTTAGCCGTCGCGTTTCTGCCTTTTATTAAGGAACAAAAGTATTCGGTGTCGGAAAATCTCCGGCGATGCCAAATTGCTGAATCAGCGTTCCGGCGGTTGAGCGTTGGGCAAACCAAGTCGAATTTGACGGACGAAAAACCGCCGCGTCAATTTTACCGTCGCCGTCATAATCGCCCGGCACGGGAACATCGCCGTTTGCACCAAACGGAAATGAATAGAAAGAATTATCTTCGCTTCGCATAATAAACCAATTTCCGTTTGAAGGTCGCCAGATTGCAATATCGGCACGACCGTCGCCCGTGTAATCGCCTGATACGGGTTTGTCGGTAGATGTGCCGAATTGAAAAACGAAATTGCCGCCGTTTCTGCTTCTGATTCCCCACCATTCCGCGCCGCCACTTACGCCGTTCGGGCGGAAAATGGCGATGTCTGATTTTCCATCGCCATCGTAATCTGCCGGAACAGGTTTGTCGCCCGCCGCGCCGAAACCGATAATATCAGTTCCGCCGCTCGATTTGCTGATATACCAAGTGTTTGTTGACAGACGAAAAACCGCGACATCGGTAAAAGTATCGCCGTCATAATCAGACGGAACAGGCGTGTCGCCGCTTGTTCCGAACGGAAGCGCGTAGAACGAAAAATCTTCCGAGCGCAAAATAAACCATTCACCGCTCGAAGGTCGCCAAAAAGCAACATCGGTGATTCCATCGCCGGTGTAATCGCCGGGAACAATTTTGTCACTTGATGTGCCGAATTGAAACGCCGCATTTCCGCCGTTCGATGATTTCAGATACCACCATTCGCCCGGAGTCGGACGATAAATCGAAATATCGGTGCGTCCGTCGCCGTCATAATCGAACGGAGCTTTTCGCGGATAAGTCGTGATTTCCAAAGAAAATCGGCGCAAAAATCCTGTGTCTTCACTAACATTATCGCTGACATTTAAGCTCCAAGTTCCTTGCGCTCCTTCGCCGTCAAAACGCGAAAGCCGTCCGGTTGTTTCGGACGAAAAACTACCTGAAACAAATTGTCCGGTTTGGTTGGTAATTGTTGAAAGCAAAGGCAAATTGCCGTCATCGTCAATCGCTGTCGAGCAAATATTTTCGCGTGTGCCGCCGCGCCGTTCCCAAAACGTCGCGCTCGGAAAACCGCCGGGCGCAGTCAAACGAAAAATCAAATCGCCGACAAACGTATGACTGACCGCCGCGTTCGTATTTCCTTCGGTCGCATTGCAAGCACCTGCGCCGGTGTTGAATCTGAAATTTACGTCCGAGATTCTGCCGCTGGTCGAAACCGGCAAATTTATGTTGACTCCGTTTGAATTGTTATCGGGAATCGAAACCGCCGAACCTGTATAACTCGTTGTGCTTGTGCAGAAATCGAGTTGGTAAGGTTCAGCCGCAACCGAATTGTTCACGGTATTATAAACAACCAACGCAACCGAAGAATTACCCGGAACGACAACATTAAAAGTCGTCGGCTGATGAAGCGCAAAAGCTCCCGTGCTTGTTCCCGAATCGCCGCGAAATCGCGTTGAATTTGTAATATCGGTTGCCGTAAAAGGTGCTTGAAAAACTGAAATTTGTAAATCCGCGCCCGAAATGTTTGAAGTCGGTTTGGTCAAACGAACGGGAACGCAAATCGGAAAAATCGTCGGATTGTTGAGATAGTGAACATTGTAACGAAAACTCCCCGCGCCCGAATTAAACGGATTCGGCGGCGTTACGCCCGAACAAGTCGCGGTCGGCGAACCCGGACGCGAAATCGCATTCGGCAAAGTTCCGGTTGCTCCGTTGGGCGGCGCAGTTCCGAGCGTTCCGCGCAAAGTGCAAACCTGCGGCAAAACCTGCCCCGAAACAATATTGGCAAACGCCACCAAAATCGTCAGTATTAAAAATAATCCGCGTTGATAATTTTTCTTTCTCATTATGTTTTTCCTAAACTGCTAAAAAATCTTAATTTTACGCAGATTGATAAATAAATCCGACTAAGAATTTATCTATCAATCCGCCTGTTTTCTTCAATCCGCTTGGAAGGCTGGAGGTGAAGAAAATCGAACCCATAACTTCTCCCTTATCCTTTTTTAATTGGTCTTGTCGGAAACTTCATTTCCCAAGATATAGGTTCATTTGTCGTATAATGTCTGCCGAAACCTCTGATAATTTCCAGCGGCAACAACTTTTCCGCAAAATTTCTGGGAACTATGCTTAGAACCAAAAGCAGGTTTGTGTGTTGATGGACAAGCGGATCGTCTTGGTTGGTCGTGCGGGCAAGAAGTATTCCGTCGCGCCAATATGCCCATTTGCCCGATTGCGGTCCGAATTCATAACGTCCCACAACCTTCTGCCACCAAAAATGACTTCCTAAATCACTGCCGTCTGATACATAAGCAGTCATTACCGTGCAGGAAAGATTCGTGTTGACCGTCGTAACCGTTGTTTCAATTTGCCAAACTTTCATACTTTTTTCCCTAAAGTTTTCGTTTTCTACAGTTTTTTAATATTTTCCGAACTGTCAATTTTGCTTTAACACCGATTTTTGTTATTTGAAATCTTAAATTTGAAATTTCATACTTATCAAAAAACTTCTTTGCCGTAACGCTATTTAACTAATTTCCAAGAGATTTTTCCGGGAGTAAGAGCAAGCGCCCAAGCCTGTTGTAACACTCCTGAGCCATCATCATTCGCCCCTAGCCAATCATTAAAATCGTTTAATCTGATTCCCCACGTCCCATCCGGACCACAAAAGAGAAGATTGGACGTGGTTAGCGTCCCACTTGATGGCTCTTTCTTTGCCTCACCGCTGTTAATACAAATGAAGCCATCACCTTTTGCTCGCCAACTTCCACTACCGCTTAACCCGGAAAAGCTAGTGGTGATTGTTACCGCTATTTTGAAAGAAACGTCTTTTGCGTCTTTGATTTCGACAATATAATTTGCCATAACTTGTTTATCTCCTTAATGTTATTTGACTAAAGCCCAAGAAATTCGCCCGGGAGTAACAGCTAATGCCCAAGTTTGTTCTAAAATGCCTGATCCTTGGTCATTAGCACCTATCCAATCGTGAAAATCGTTTAATCTAATTCCCCATTTTCCTTCCGGACTGTAAAGGTAAATATGTTTAGTGGTTTGTGTTCCGCTTGATTTTTGTCTCTTCACCTCGCCGCCGGAATGAGAAATGTAGCCTTTGTCTTTTGATCGCCAGGTTCCATTGCCGGAAAATCCCGCGAAAGTAGTGGTAATTGTTACCGCTACTTTAAAAGAAACGCCGTTTTCGTCTCCGATTTGTATAACATAATCTGCCATAAACTGTTTATCTCCTTGAATTAATCATTTTCAAAACTGTTTCAATCCACTTTTATTTCGCTTTTTCAAAACCAACCGCCGAATCCGCACAAATCAAAAGTTGTCCGCTCGTCGTTTCGGTCGAATGAATCTGTTCGATTTCAGCCAGCCGAAAAATCGTTTTTTCGGAAACCGAAAGAATCTGTGCAGTTTGCCCGATGCTTAAAAAATCGGTTTGCGTCAAGCATTCGGCGCAAAAAAATCTTGCTTTTCGGCTGAATCGAATGGTTGTTAATTCTCGCGTCTTCTATGTATTTTCTGAGCGTCTGATCAATCTCATAAAAAAAATTCACCCACCATATCGTCTTCGACAGACAGAGATTGACAAATTTGCCGCAAAATGTCCTAAATTCGTAGGTAAATTTTTATAAATTTTTATAAATTGGTGATGAAAACAGACGAGCCGAACCGAATAATTTCCTTTGCCGAGTTTGAACTCGACACCGTTCGCCGCCGTTTGACGCGCGAAGGTGAAACCGTTGCGCTCCACGCCAGAGCCTTTGATTTATTGAGTTTTTTAATACAAAACAACGGCAGAATCGTTACGAAAGACGAAATTTTCAGCGCAGTTTGGGACAGGCAATTTGTCGAAGAAGCCAATTTGATCGTGCAGATTTCAAATTTGCGAAAGGTTTTGGGTGAAACGAAAAATGCGCCGCGATTTCTCGTAACAATTCCGGGCAAAGGCTACAAATTTGCCGCCGAAACGAATGACAATCTGCTGACGATTGAAACGCATTCGGTTTCCGAATTGACCATCGAAGAAGAAATCATTCCGCAACGGCGAATTTTATCCGCAAAAACCAATCAAAAATGGATTGCCGTTTCCGCGATTGCAATTTTGACGATTTTGACCGTTGGCGCAATCGGTTATTTCAGCTTTCGGCAAGTGGACGAAAAAAACGATTTCGCCTCGATTTGGACAAATCCTTCGCGGCGCGTTTCGCCCCGACAACTGACGGCAAATGGCAAAATCGGTGTTTCGGCAATTTCGCCCGACGGCAATCTTTTTGCCTACACCAATGAAGGCAGTGAAAAGTCGGGACTTTGGGTTTCGGGCATCACCGGCACGCAAACTTTTGAAGTTTTACCGCCAACGGCAATAAATATTTTAGGTTTGACCTTTTCGCCCGACGGTTTGCAAATTTATTACGCCGCCCGCGACGAAAAAAATCCGAACGGCGCACTCTTTCGCGTTCCCGCTTTCGGCGGATTGTCGGAAAAAATTTTGTCAAACGTCAATCGCCCCGTAACTTTTTCGCCCGACGGGAAACAGTTCGCTTTCGTGCGCGTTGATTCACAGCGCACCGCAATTATCACGGCAAATTCAAGCGGCAACACGGAAGAAAAAGAAATCGCCGTGCGCCCGAAAGTCTATGGTTTTAACGATAACGGCGCGTCTTGGTCGCCGGATGGAACGAAAATCGCCGTTAGCGGGAAAGACGAAACAACGAGCGAAAACACGGTTTTGTTGGTTGATGTGGCAAGCGGAAGCGCGGAAACCTTCGGCGAAAAAGCGTGGACTTGGGTGCGCCGCGTCGAATGGATGCCGGACGGAAGCAGTTTGTTTTTGAATGTTATCGAAAAAGATTCGTTGCAGGAAAGACAAATCTGGATGGTCGAATATCCGAGCGGCAAAGCGCACAAAATCACCAATGATTTAAATCGCTACGG
>CALMEH010000057.1 GCA_937863115.1 uncultured Acidobacteriota bacterium | reverse complement strand
GCGGTGCTTGTTGGAGTGATTATCGGTTTGTCGAAAATGCAAGGCGACAGCGAAATGACGGCTATTCGCGCTTTCGGGGCAGGGAAATTGCAGATTACGATTCCGATAGCAATTCTGGGCATTAAGCTTTCATTATTTGCCTTTATGGTCAATTTGCGCGGCGTTCCATTTGCAGCACAAATTGTGCGCGGAGTAGCTTTACAAACAGCACTTTACAAACTCGAATCACCGATCGAACCGGGAGTTTTTAACACCGAACTTGCCGGATTTACAATTTATGTCAAAGAGGGTAATTTCCAAACCGGCAATTGGGAAAATATTTTTATCTACAATGAAGACAAGGCAGGAAACCAAGCGCGTCTGATAACGTCAAAAATAGGGCGAATTGATTCAAAAGACGAATTATCTGAACTTGTTCTTGAGAATGCCGTTGTTCATACATTTCCAATAAATTACGAAACAAGCAAACCGGATAAATTTATTTCGGAAAATGTCAGGCAGATTCGTTTCGGTATTAAAACAAAACGCGGTGAATTGATTGAAAACATAACTAATGGTGATAAAAGTCTGGAAGAATTCGGATTAAATGAATTAGCCGAAATCGCGCAAAGCAAGGAGGGAAAGGAGCGGACTGAAGCTGAACTTTTGCTTCAAAGGCGTTTAATTCTTTCGATTACGCCTTTAATTTTTGCTTTGCTCGGAACTGCTTTGGTTTTGAGATTTAATCGCGGCGGTAGAGGTTTCGGGATATTTTTGGCATTGGTCTCGCTTGTCGGATATTATTTGATTACACTTCTCGGCGAACAGCTTGCGCGAACCGGAACAATTAATGTTTTATCGGCGAGCTTAATTCCACTGATTGTCAGCGCGGTTGTCATAATTTGGTTATTTTGGTCAAACAAATCTTTATTTAATAACCCTTTTGCAAATATCGCGGAGCGGTTTAATTTCAAAAAAAGCGAACCAAATAAAATATCAAAAGGGAATTTATATCTTGATTTAACAACCGGAATTTTGGATTACGATATTGTAACGAATCTACTGAAATATTTTCTATTGACACTCGGTTTTCTGACTTCGATATTTTTAATTTTCACAGCATTTGAACTTTGGAAATTTGCCGGAGTGATTGATGGTGGAGTTTGGCTTTTGGGGAAATATCTGTTTTATTTACTGCCGTTTATCTATATTCAAATCGCGCCGTCGGCGTTGATGGTGGCGATATTAGCGACGTTTGTTATTAAATCAAGACAGAATGAAATCGTAACTTGGACTTCAGCCGGACAGAGCGTTTATCGTCTGCTTTTTCCGTGTTTTATTTTGATGTTGGTTGTCGGTGGATTAAATTTTGCCTTACAGGAATATGTTTTTCCAAACGCTAACAAACGACAAGATGAATTGCGCGGACAAATTCGCGGCGGTGGAATTTTATCCAAAAAAGACGGCAAAATATGGTCGGCAAACGACAAGAAAATTTATTCTTTTGAGTTGGGGGAGACTTCGGGTAAAAACGTCCAAAGAGTAAAAAACTTGACGATTTACGAATTTTCAGATGATGAAAAACAAATTTCGACAGTTTATAAAATTCCCGATGCCATCTTGGAAACAAATAAAATAAACTTTTCCAAGCCCTCGGAGAAAATCGTCTGGTCAAACGGAACAGCGGACTTTCAGAAAATCGAAAACGGGGAATTAGCGGATAACATCAATCTTTTTAGTAATTTATCAAAAAAGCCGAATCATCTGAATATCACGGAAGCGAAACGGCAGATCGAAGCGAGCAAATCAGATATTGAAAAAAGAAATTACGAGGTTGCGGTGGAGAAAAAATACACGACGCTGATTCTACCGTTTGTGATAACTCTCTTTACTGCACCATTTGCGCTGAGTTTAGGAAGAAAAGGTAGAGTTGCGACGGTTGGTTATGCGATTGGAATTTGGCTTTTGTTTATGGGCATCACAAGCGCGTTTGAGCAAATGGGCATCAACGGCGTAATGCATGCCAACATCGCGGTCTGGAGTCCAATTTGGTTTTTTTCAATGGTTGGTGTCTTTTTGATTTCGAGAGTTAAAACATAAAACGTGATTTCAACAGTTTCCACGCTTACTTCGTGCGCGTTTCTGTATTGTTGAAAGCTTTTATTTTCTTTATGTAAAACGATTGATTCTTATTATTGACCGTAGTGGAAGCAACAAGTTCACCAACGGCAAATTCTATACCCAAACCAATCATCGCCTCTCCATTTGCCATCCTTTGCTGATCTCCTGGGTTGTTCTGCATAGAATGTCCCAAAATCACAATAGTTCTATCTTTACTTGTTAAAGAATTTTTTGAGTTGTTTTATTGAAGCAGTTACATCACAAATCATATAAATATTAACTTGGACTTCCTCTTTCTTACTTTTACTAATTTCTTTAGATCATCCAAATTATCACACAAATCAATTTCTAATCGGCTCAGTAAGGGATATTAAGTAAATGGACAGAATTATTTTATGAATACTCTGTCCGTAAAATTAATCTTG
>CALMEH010000056.1 GCA_937863115.1 uncultured Acidobacteriota bacterium | reverse complement strand
AAATATCTGTTCGGACGCTCAGCCGCTTCGGATTTGACTTTCAAAATTTTGTTCCTGATTTTCGTAGTCATCGGCTCGGCGGCTTCGCTCGGTTCAGTGCTTGATTTTTCGGACGCAATGATTCTGGCAATGGTCTTTCCGAATATGATCGGTTTGTTTTTCCTATTTCCTAAAGTAAAAGAAGAACTTAACCGTTATTTAGCGGCAGTTAAGAACTCGAAATAGCTTTGTTGCCGAAATATAAAACAAAAGAGATGCGAATCGTTTTCCGAAATAATTCGCATCTTTTTTGATAATTTTTTTTACACACCTTTTTAAATATAATGGAAATTGCAATTATCTTAACATTCGTCATCGGCTATTTGGCGATTGCGCTGGAACATCCGATAAAAATAAACAAAGCCGCCAGTGCATTGCTGACGGGCGTTTTGTGTTGGACGATTTACATTCTCAGCGTTGCCGACAAAGATGCCGTTTCGCACAAACTCGTCGAATATTTGGGCGAAATATCGGGAATTTTATTTTTTCTGCTCGGTGCAATGACATTGGTCGAACTGATTGATGCACACGACGGATTTCAGATAATTACTGACAAAATAAAAACCCAAAGCGTCGTAAAACTGCTTTGGATTGTTGGCATTATTACATTTTTCTTGTCGGCAGTATTGGATAATCTGACGACGACAATTGTGATTATTTCAATGCTGCGGAAGATTTTGAGCGACCGCGATAAACGTCTGTTTTTTGCCGGAATCACGGTTATCGCCGCAAATGCCGGCGGTGCGTGGTCCCCCATCGGCGATGTTACCACGACAATGCTCTGGGTTGGCGGACAAGTTACGACGCTGAGAATTATCGAAGGAGTTTTTCTGGCAAGTGTGGCGTGTTTGCTAGTGCCGCTTTTGTTTCTTTCATTCAGGATTCGCGGAACTTTTGAGATGCCCGAAGTAGAAGAAAGTAAAAAATCGAGTTCAACTGCGTTTGAACGCAATTTCGTCTTTTTTCTCGGTATCGCAATCTTGATTTTTGTTCCCGTTTTCAAAACTATTACACATCTTCCGCCCTTTATGGGAATGCTTTTCGGGTTGGGCATAATGTGGGTTGTAACCGAAATGATTCACAGCGGCAAAGACGAAGCCGACAAAGATTCGCTATCAGTAATCTACGCACTTCGGAAAATTGACACGCCGAGCATTTTATTTTTTTTAGGAATTTTGGTCAGTATTTCTGCGCTTCAAGCAACCGGACAACTTGCCCACGCCGCGCAATGGCTGGACAAAACCATCGGCAATCAAACGATTATCGTTGTTGCGCTCGGATTGCTTTCATCGGTCGTTGATAACGTTCCGCTGGTTGCCGCCGCGCAAGGAATGTATAGCTTGCAACAATATCCGAGGGACAGTTTCTTTTGGGAATTTCTCGCTTATGCTACCGGCACGGGCGGAAGCACATTAATTATCGGTTCGGCGGCGGGCGTAGCGGCAATGGGGATCGAAAAGATAGATTTTTTCTGGTATATGAAAAGAATTACGCTAATTGCGCTGTTAGGCTATTTTGCAGGCGCGATTGTTTATATCGTGCAGTATAATTTAATGCCCCATTAACCGTATTTTCATTAGATAGTGTCCTAAATTCACTAAGGTTTTTATTATTAACCACAAAATATCACAAATTTATTAAGTGGTTAAAATTTCACAAAATTAGAACACTACTTAAAAAAAGGTGAGTTTTTTCCTCGCCTTTTTTATTTTTTTTATTTCTTACTTTTTAAAACTGCGGCATTTTAATATCCATCGGGTTTGTCGCGTTGGTTTCGAGTTTCGCCATTGCTTCCTGATAGATTTGAATTTCTTTGCTGGCTTCCATTTTTTGACGAACCGAAGCGAGATAATCTTGGAAAACCTGTCCGCGTTTTTCCTGTAATTTTGCTTGAACGAGCGAATCGCGCTGTTTGGCAAATTCGTTCATATCGGCTTCCGTGCGGCTTGTAACGCCGACAACATACCAATTATCACCAACTTTTATCGGGTTTTTCGTAACTTCGCCGTTTTTCAAATTAAAAATCGCATCTTCTAGTTGTTCGCTCGTTGCCGCGCTCGGACCTTCGCCAAGCGGTGAGCCTAAAATGAAGCCTTTTTGCTCTTTCGATTTCACGTTTTTCGATTTCGCAAGATTTGCCAAATCCGTCGCGTTGCTTGCACCGCCGAGTTGTTTGGCAATTTCTTCGACCCGCCCGCGGGCTTAGGCGGGCTCAAGCCGAACCTGGGGTTGAGCTATTCAAGCG
>CALMEH010000055.1 GCA_937863115.1 uncultured Acidobacteriota bacterium | reverse complement strand
CTACAAAGTCGGCGTATCGCAATCGGGCAACCACGACAATCGCAACTACGAAGACGATTGGGGCGAACGCTACATCGGCTTGCTTTCGGGCGACAATTACGAAAAACAGGCAAATCAAACCTACGCCAAAAACTTAAAAGGCAAACTGATGCTCGCGCACGGCGGATTGGACGACAACGTGCCGCCGTATAACACATATTTAGTCGTTGACGCGCTGATAAAAGCCAACAAAGATTTCGACCTCGTAATCTTCCCGAATGCGCGACACGGCTACGCCCAAGATAACTGGTATATGACGCGCCGCCGTTGTGATTATTTCGTCAAACACCTTCTCGGCGCAGAACCGCCAAAGGAATATAAATTCACGCCGAAAACCGATCCGCGAATGTCGGCGCGATAATTTTGGGCTGACAGAAAATAACCACGAAAAGACACAAAACACCACGAAAAAAATTCAATCGTTTCGTGGTGTTTTGTGTCTTTTCGTGGTTTTAATTTTCCGCAAAAAAAAGTATAGACAAAAAATATTGATAGGAGTATATTGTTTGCAGGCAAAATTATCATTGATTTTACCGTTCAGATTGAGCAATCAGGCTGAAAACCCGATTTTTTTACAGGAGAAAACACTTATGAAAAACTTAATCAAGACACAATTTACACAAGCAGAACGCGAAACCATCGGAAATTTGATGGAACAGTTGGAGACCGCCGTTGCAGGCAAACTTACGGCTCTGACCGAAGAAGAACGCATCCGCTACGGCTCGGTTAATGAGCAGAACAAACTGCTCGTCAATAAAACCCGCGATTATCGGCAAAATCAGCCCGCGCTGAGTTCGCCCGATGTTGATTGGACGGAATTCGAGTCCGATTACGAATCCCGCGCCTTTCTCGAATCAATCGCCCAACGCCTTTCGAGCGTCGCCTATCAAATGCAAAGCACGAAAATCTTGCACGACCACGACAATTATCAAGATTCTCTGAGCGATTACAGCTACGCCCAATACAAAAAAGGCGCAGGCGAAGCCGGCTACACCGAAAAAGTCGCCGAAATGAAACAATTTTTCAATCGCACCGGCACGACTAACACGCCGCCGCCGGAAAATCCGAGCTAATCGCCAAAACTTGAAGCACAAACATCCAAATTTGAGGTCAAAAGGTCTAAATTTGAGCCTTCTGACCTCAAATTTGACGTTCCGAACCCCAAATTTGACCCCTGACAACCCCAAATTTGACGTTCCGAACCCCAAATTTGAGGTCTCGAACCCCAAATTTGACCCCTTGATACCCCAAATTTGAGCCTCTGAACCTCAAATTTGGGGCTTTGAACCTCAAATTTGGGGCTTTGAAGCCTAAATTTGAATGATTTGACCTCAAATTTGAATGATTTGACCTTAAATTTGACGTAACTACCCGTCGCTGAAAGCGACCAACATTATAGCCCAGCGAGAATCGCTGGGTAAGACGAAATCAAAAATCCGTCGCTGAAGGCGACGAACAATTTGCCTTTTTAATCCCAAACATATTTTTCATCATATTCAATTTCATATTCATTCAACCAAGCTCGATACTCACTTTCAAAATTATGTGTTTGATGATGTTCTTTCTGCGTTTTGATGTAATTGCTTATCTTTCCAACCTGTGTTTGTCCGATTGAAAATGCGCCGTAACCTTTCTGCCAATAAAAATCCGAATATTTTGTGCTTTGCTCTTTCACCCAAACCGAACTGTCGCGTTTGATGTCGCCAATCAAATCCGGCACATCAATTTTCTTCGGCAAAGAAACAAGCAGATGAATATGATTCGCCGTCCCGCCGCCGACAATCAGTTTCGAGCCGTTGTTTTCGGCAATTCCGTGAATGTAAGCGTATAAACCTTCTTCAATTTCAGGTGCAATCAAATCAACACGATTTTTCGTCGAAAAAACGATGTGCGCGAGCATTTTAAATAAAGATTGCGGCATAAAATTATTGTTCGTCGCCTTCAGCGACGGAATTTGATTGCACCTTACCCAGCGATTCTCGCTGGGCTATAATGTTGGTCGCTTTCAGCGACTAGAACCAATTTTATCTTAAAATCTTCTCAACGATGCGTATCTATTGGTCAATTTAATCGACTCTCTGATAGATTGTTAGACTTGTTGTGGTTGCTGCTTTTAGCTTCTCGAATATTTCATCAAAAACTTCTAAAGAGTTTTCAAATGAGCAAAAGACAGATTCTTTATTTTGTCTATAAAGGTCGCCGTCTTTGTAGCCTGTGGTTAAGCTAAATTCAAATCTATATTTATCTTTGGTAAGTTCTCGATTATCATAGGTCAAATTTATTCGAATAGACGGTTTATCATAGACCTCTTCAAAACTTTTTCCAATAAAGGCACTAAGGCGATAATGTGAAGTAATTGGATAAAGCATTGATAAATCCCGATTTTCAAGCAGATGTAGAACTAATTTCTCCATCCACACTAAATCTTCGCCCCAACTTTCTTCTTGGGCAAATTTATAATCCTCTAAAACTTTGTCCCAACTTCCATCTGACATAACTATTTTATGATTTCCTCCTTTAATTTCGTAACAATTCGCCCGACGGGATAAAGTCCGATGCGTTTGTCGAAATATGGCGAGCGTTCGTAGAAGAATGTCAGACGTGCGCGTGGGTTTTTGGCGAAGTTTTCGTCTTTTAGTTTTTCTTCAAATTCTTTGCGTAAGTTTTCGTCTTTGGCAAGCATTTCGCGGGCGAGTTTTTCGATGACGTAGCCTTCGCCGTATTCTTTTTGCTCAAAAATCGCGCTGAAAAATCCCCAGAACATAAACGAATCAGGCGCGTCGGGTTCGAGCAGATGGATGGCGACGTTTGCGGCTTCTTGTTCGAGCGAAATGATAATCGAATTTGCCGGAAACGTGCGCGTTTCTTTTATCGGATTTGTTTTGTATGAAAGAGTTACGCGACCTTCAAACGATGCGGGCGCAAATTTTTGTTCGGTGAAACGATAGCTTTCGACGGAAATTGTCAGCGGTTTTGAAATGCGCTGAAACTTAACGCCGTGCGCTTGCAAACGCTCGATTACTTCTTGCCATTGCGCCGGAACGATGTAATAAAGCGGCGGCGCGACCGAAACCGTAACTTTTGCGTCATCAAAACGCGGAATCGTGATATTGAGGGGTTTCGTGCCGTAAATTATTCGCTCTGCGCCGGAAATATCGCTTTTTTCTTTGGTGTATGAAATGCCTTTAAATTCAAACGGTGTTGATTTGTCGGTAATCGCAAGACGCAATGGGACTTTACGGTTTGCGTCGTAGGTTTTAAATTGATTGAGCGTTTCTTCGTCCGCCTTTCGATTGGCTTCAAAAAGGCTGGCTTTTGATTGATTGATTTCCTCAATCGTGTAGCGCAAAATGTCGTAAGTTCCGCGAACACGAGATTTATAAGGTTTTAGCGAATGAGTTTCAATTAGCAATCCGGCGCGATTTCTGAGCGGCGTGTAACCTGTCGCAAAACGCGGCGTGGCGATAAATGTGGCAACGCCGCCCGTAACTTCGCGCCCCGCAAATTCGACATAATGCGTCAAAAGATTGCCTTCCGATTCGACTTTTTTGACGATTTTGCCGTCGAAATATTCATCCATCCAATTTTTAATGAATGGCGAAACTTCTTGAAAATGCGCGTATTCGTAAGTTACGTTATATTGAAAATCCGCGCCGTCGGTAACGTGGCAATCAATAAAAAAATCGGGTTTCCATTCGTTCCATAAATTTAACCAAGCGCGTGTTTCGGGCGCGTCCGCCTTCATATAATCGCGGTTTAAATTTAAGTTTGTCGATGTCGCCCGAAAACCCATTTCACTCGGACCGTTTTGATTTATTCGATTAAAAGGCGAAGACAATTCGTGTCCGTCAACATTGTAAATCGGCACGAAAATTATGACGACATCTTTGAGCAAATCGGCGCGTGTTTTCGTAATCGCAATATCGCGGATTAAAGCATATCCGGCATCTTTGCCGTCAATTTCGCCCGAATGAATTCCGCCTTGAATAAAGATAATTGCTTTGCCCGATTTCTTCGCTTTTTCAGGCGTAAAATCTTTATCGTTTGAAATAATCAGCAACGGCATATCGCGCCCTTCGCCGCTTTTGCCGTAAGATTTATAAACAATTAAGTCTGATGCTTTATCCAATTTGTTTGCAAAAGCAATCGTTTCAGCGTAATTCCAAGTTCGCTGATAATCGGTTTGTTCGGCTAAAGTTTGCCAATCTTGCGGGACGTTTTTCGATTCACTTTGGGCGTTGATGTTCATAATTGATAAAAAGATAATTGCGAAAATTATTAGAAGATTTCGGAAATTCATAGATTTATCTTAACGCAGAGAATGCCGAAGAGATAAACAGATTTATAATTTTATTTCAGAATAAGTGAAAAGTGAGAGGTGATAAGTGATAGGTTATTGCGCCTTTATCTTTCACCTTTCACTTATCACCTCTCACTTATTCCGAATATTCTCTGTGTCAAAAAGTTATACTTTCGTTAATGTTCATCGGTTTCAACTTGTTGCTCAAATTATTTTTTTGCATTTCTTCTTTCAATAATCTGAGCGGTTCGCTTGGCGATTCGTCAGATAAATCGAACGTGCCGTAGTGCATCGGGACGAGCGTTTTTGCTTTTGAATCAACGAATGCTTTCATCGCGTCTTCGGGCGAATTGTGGTTTGCTTCCATAAACCAGCGCGGTTTGAATGCGCCGATTCCGATTAAGAAATAGTCGATTTCGGGGAAAATTTCCGCTGTTTCTTTGTAATGCGAACCGAAACCCGAATCGCCGCCAAAATAGATCGTTTTGCCTGCGCCTTGAACAATAAATCCGCCCCAAAGTCTATGATTCGTATCGGACAATCCACGCCGACACCAATGTCGCACGGGCAAAAACGTGATTTTTACTTTTTCGTCCGGCAGTTTGAATTGTTGAAACCAACCCGCGCCTTGCGATTCGTTCGGAAACCAAGTTTTAAAGAGTTCGTCCATCCGCAAACCGCCGTAAAATCTTGCTTCGGGAAACTTTTTAGCGATTTCCTTGATCGTATTTTCGTCGCAATGATCGCGGTGGTCGTGAGAAATTAAAACGTAATCGAGGCGTTTGATTTTCTCGACGGGCGAAGGGAAATCAACGTATTTTTTGATAAACGAAGGCTTGCCGAAAACAGGATCAATCAAAATGTTTTTGCCGTCAAGCCGAATAAAAAACGAAGCGTGTCCGAGCCAAATAATGCCGTCTTTTTCGTTTTGCAAAAATTCGGTCGGGTCTAAAACCTGCAATCTTTCCTTGTCGTTTTGCTTTTCGAGTTTTTGCGGATTACTGCTCAATTGCCATCTTAAAACTTCCGAAGCACGCGGCAGAAAAGGGAATTCGTGATTAACGAAACGATTTTTTTCATCAACGGGCGTGCCTTGCCAATTGGGTTTGACAGTTGTTAATTCTTCGTTTCGAGCGTAAGTTTTTATCACGGATTTATCAATTTCTTCGAGAAAAATATAAATGCCGAGCGCGGCAAAAATTATTGAGAAAACAATTCCGATGCGTTTGAGCCATTTTTTCATTTATAATTCTTTCGTTTCAGCTTCGCTTTCGTCAAACAAACTTCTCACCGGAGTTTGCGGCGGCGGCAGAGATTCTTGGCGTTCGATTAGATTTTTTTGCAATGTTTCGACGGCATCGCGGGCGCGTTCAAAATCGTCGCGTTTTATTTTCAGAGTGATTTTTCCGTCTTTGCTCGGCAGTTTTGATTGTTTCGTAAAATCCTTGAGACGAATTTCAATTTTCGCGCCGTATTTGAAAAATCCTTTGCGAAATTTTACGTCCAAAATATCTGCAAGCGCAACGCGGACTTCACTTACACCGCTTTTGATGATGCCGAAAAGTTTTGATTCAAATTCCAGAACGATTCCCGCAGACGAAAATTTGCCCATTCCGTCAACTTGTGACAGACCTGTTTCAGTTTTAAATGGAACGCTTGTAAAATGCTGCATTTTGGTTTTTGATTTTTAGTCGCAGGTTTTCTCAAAGACCAAAAACCGAAGACCAAAAATCGTTATATTAAAAACTAGCTGACGGATTTAAAAGTTTCAACTTTTTCTTGCAGCGATCAATTGCTTCGCCGTATTTATCGAGTTTCGACATATCGAGCGTAACGATCGCCGCTTTGTTGTAATAATCAATCGCCATCTGCAAATTTCCGGTCATTTCATACATTATCGCATATTCGTTGGCAACTGTGTCTTTGGCAATTCCCGACAAATTTGAAACCACATCGAGATGCAGTTTGAGTTCGTCAAAACGTCCTTGATTCGAGAGAAAATAAGCGTAATTCAGGTAAGAAGCGTTGTAATGCGGCGCGTATTGCATCGCGGCTTTGTAATATTCTTCGGCGCGTTGCGTGTTTTTATATTTCGTTTCATAAACCCATCCGAGATGATTATAATCCTTGCCGAATCGCGGATTTCTTTTCAAAATTTGCGAAAGTTTTTCGACGGCATCCATAATTATTCCGTCATTTAACAATTTATCGGCTTGTGCGAAAAGTTCTTCGCATTCCATCTCCGCACGGTCGGGAAGCAGATTGCCGAGCGGATCGTTCAAATTAAAATTATCGTGTCCGTTTGTAATGTCCATTACTTTCTCCAATTTATTTTGTCGGAACAGCCCGCCACCGGAGGCTGTTCTGACTCGGATATTTATTCTAAACTTCCGCTACATCAAAATCCATCGAATCCATATCTTCGTCCGATGCTTCGGGTTGTCCGAGCAGTTTGAGCCAAAGAAAACCGATTGTTCCGGCGGTTAAAGATGCGAGCAAAATCGCCATTTTCGAGCCGTTAATTTCGGTTGGATTTGTGGCAAACGCAAGATTTGTAATAAAAATTGACATCGTAAAACCGATGCCGCCAAGAAGTCCCGCGCCGAAAATATGTTTCCAATTCAAATCTAAAGGGAGTTTGCAAATGCCGATTGAAACAGCGATAAAACTCAAAAGCGTGATACCGATTGGCTTGCCCAAAACCAGACCACCGATAATGCCGAGTTCATTTGAACCCGTCAAACCCTGAATTGCTTCGTTACTTAAAATAATTCCTGTATTGCAGAGCGCGAAAATCGGTAAAATTATGAAAGCGACAGGTTTATGCAAAAGATGTTCGAGCCGGTGCGAAGGCGATTCTTCATCGTCTTCTTTGGCGGAAAACGGAATGGCAAAGGCGAGCAAAACTCCGGCAATCGTCGCGTGAACGCCCGATTTCAACATCAAATACCACATCAACGCACCGCCGATTAAATACGGCACGAGCAACATTACCTTTGATTTATTGAGTAAAACCAAAACTCCGAACACGACAATCGCGCCGAAAAGATAGCCGGTCGAAAGTTTCGCCGTGTAAAAAATTGCGATAATAATAATCGCCCCCAAATCATCCATTACTGCCAAAGCCGTCAGAAAAATTTTGAGCGAAGCGGGAATTCGGCTTCCGACAAGCGCAAGAACGCCGAGTGCAAAAGCGATGTCAGTTGCCATCGGAATCCCGATTCCGGCTTGCGTTTCCGTGCCGTTATTGAGGAAGAAATGAATCAGCGCGGGCATAGCAAGTCCGCCGATTGCCGCAAAAATCGGCAACAGGGCGTTTTTAAAGTTTGATAATTCGCCGTTGTAAAGTTCGCGTTCGAGTTCAAGCCCAATAAGCAGAAAGAAAACCGCCATTAGCAAATCATTAACCCAATGCTCGATGCTCAAACCACCGAGTTTCATTTGCCAAAAAGTTAAATAATTTTCGCCGATTATTGAATTAGCAACGATCATCGAAACAACTGTGCAAATAATCATTACAATTCCGCTTGATTTTTCCGACTCGAAAAAAGCCTTAAATGATTTTGATAATTTTCTTTGAACAACACTCATAAATCAATATTTTAGCTTTAATTTTTACAATTTGCACAAAGTAAAAAGGCGAATGTTTGCACCGAAACTTTCGCCTTTTTACTTTTACTTTTCGCCGTTTGTCTTAAATTTCAGACATTAATATTTTAATTACTTTTTACTTCCGAAGGCTATTCACCGCCAACGGTCATTTCGGAAATCAGAAGCGTTGGCGAAGCCGTGCTTCCGAGTTTGAAGCTCAAATCGTTGCCGATTGCTTGGACGTTTTTCAGCACTTTCAAGACATTTCCCGCAATCGTAATTTCTTGCACGGGAAAAGTTATTTCACCGTTTTCAATCCAATAACCGCTTGCGCCTTGCGAAAAATCGCCTGTTACGGAGTTTACGCCCGAACCGAACATTTCCGTCAGATACAAACCGTTTTTGACGGATTTGATGATGTCTTTCGGGTTGTCTTTGCCGTTTTTCAAGAAAAGATTTGTTGCCGAAACTCCGGGCGCGGCTTGATAACTGCGTCCGGCATTTCCAGTAACTTGTGCATTCAAACGTCTTGCCGAATAAGAATCGCAAACGTAAGTTTTCAAAACGCCGTTTTCGATAACCGTAACCGACGAAGATTTTACGCCTTCGGCATCGAACGGACGCGAAGCCAAACCGTCGGCGATCGTTGCATCGTCAACGATCGTAATGGTCGGCGCGACAATTTCTTGCCCGACTTTATCAACCAAATACGACGAACGGCGATAGATACTTCCGCCCGAAGCCGCGCCGAAAATCATCCCGACAAAATCAGACGCAACATCAGGATCAAGCACAACGGGAACGGCTTGCGATTTAACTTTTTTACCACCCAAACGTCGAATCGTCCGTCGCGCCGCTTCTTCGCCGATTGATTTCGGTGAATCAATTTTGTTGAAAAACCGGTTGAAAGAATACCAACCGTCGCGTTGTTTCACGCCGTTTTCTTCCGCCAGAAGCGAAACCGACATCGAAGCGTTTGTCGTCTGATATTGCCCGACAAAGCCGTCGGAATTTGCCAGCGTAACTTGCCCGATTGAATTCGACCAACCTGCGCCGTTGGAATTGGTGATGCGTTTATCGAAAGCGCGTCCGGCATCTTCCATTTCCTTGACCATCGCAATTTTCTTTTCAGGCGAGAGTTTCGCCAGCGATTCGTCAAACATCATCAATTTGCCCGAATATTCGCCTAAAAATTCCTTCGGCGCAAGTCCGTTAAATTTATCGGCGTTAGAAACTTTGACGATTTCGAGCGTTTCCTTAACCAATTCCTGAACGGTTTTGCCTTGAAAATCAGTCGTAAAAGTAATCGCCGTTGCGCCGTTTTTGAAAACTCTCAAACCTAAACCTTTCGAAGTTGATTGCTGTAATTTTTCGATTTGTCCGAGCCGAACCGTCGTGTTAAAACCGTTCGACGAAACAATATAAACATCTGCCGCGTCCGCACCTTGTTTTTTTAAAGCCGCCACTAATTCGGAGGCTAAATTTCTGTAATCGTTCATAGTAATTTTGGATTTAGAATTTAGGATTTAGGATTTCAGGACTGGCAATCAATCCTAAATCCAAAATCCAAAATCCCAAATCGTCCGCCTCCTTATTCGTCTGATTTTCCCTTAACTTTTGTTCCGCCAACTGTAATTTCCGCCACTTTTACCGTTGGCGTTCCCATTCCGACCGGCACCATTTGACCGTTTTTGCCGCACGTCCAACCGCCGTCCGTAAAAGCCAGATCGTTGCCGACCATTGAAACTTTCGTCATCACATCGGGACCGTTTCCGACGAGCGTTGCGCCTTTGACGGGCGCGGTGATTTTGCCGTCTTCGATCAAATATGCTTCGGAACAGCTAAACGTAAAATCGCCTTTCGTGATGTCAACATTGCCGCCCGTAAAGCCTTTGGCGTAAATTCCTTTCTTGACGGATTTCAGAATTTCATCTGCCGAATATTTGCCGTTGCGAAGATAAGTATTCGTCATTCGTGGCATTGGCGGGGAATTATATGCTTGACGGGGACCGTTTCCGCTTGGTTTTTCGCCGAGGTTTTTGGCGGAAATTTTATCGTTCATATAACCGCGCAAAATTCCGTTTTCGATCAAAACCGTGCTGTTCGGCGTGTTGCCTTCGTCGTCAACATTTATCGTGCCGCGCATATTTTCAAACAAACCTTCGTCCACGACCGTGCATTGTTCCGACGCGACTTTTTCGCCGACGCGACCCGAATAATTTGAAAGACCTTTGTAATTAAAATCGGCTTCGAGTCCGTGTCCGACCGCTTCGTGCAACAAAACTGCGCTGTCCGAATTTCCCAAAACAACGGTTTGCATTCCGGCTTCGATTTCGATTGCCGAAAGATTTAAAACCGCCAGACGCGCCGCGTCTTTGGCAATGTCTGCGGGACGGCGTTTTTTATCGAAATATTCAAGCCCGATGCGTCCGCCGCCGCCTGTGTATCCGGTTTCGCGTCTGCCTTTTTCTTCGGCGATGCACACGGTTTGAAACATAAACAACGGTTGAGAATCTTCCCAATAAATGCCGTCCGAATTGGCGTAAGCGACATGTTTTACTTCGTCGTTAAACCCGACATTTACGCGAACAATACGCGAATCATATTTTTTCGCGGCTTCGTTGGCTTCTTTGATAAATGCGAGTTTTTTGTTCAGATCGGCATCTGTGGCGAGTTCGTTGATTTTGTAAAGATTTTTCGGTTTTATTTCGCTGACGGGCAAAATTCTGGTTTTCGCCGTGTTGTCCGCCGCGATTGCCGCCGCCGCATTTGCCGCTTCGAGCATTTTTTCGACCGTTAATTCTTCCGAAAAAGCAAAACCGATTTGATCGCCTTTGACCGCACGAATTCCAACACCTTGCACGATTCCGCGTCTTGCCGATTTGACAATATCTTCCTCAAACGAAAGATTGGACGAAACGCGATATTCAAAAAAAACATCAGCAAAATCCGCTCCTTTTGCTAAACAAGCCGTTAAAACCTTTTTAATTTGTTCCTGTGAAACTTGGAAATAAGTGTCGAGTAGTGAATTTTTTAACATCGTGTTTTCCCCCGCAACTATTTTACCAATCCACAAATCACTTGTCGCTACTGCACCGAGTGCAAACGCGCCTTTTACAAGAAAATCTCGCCTTTTCATATATTTATGACTCCTTTTTTTATTAAATTTTCAGATTATCGGAAATGATTCCGTAGAAACTTACGCACAAAGCGCGAGTTTGGTTTAAAAAAGAAACACCGCAGACGGAGATTTTATGACGGATTTTTGAAAGGCGAGAGAAAATTATCCCCAGATGAACACAGATGATTTAAATCGAAAAAAATATCTGTGTTCATTTGGGGATAAAAAAAATTACGAACGCGAACGATCGAGAAAATATCTGACAATGCCGAAAAGACTAATCAAAACCCAAAAGAATTCGACAATAAAAGCAGAAAAATTGAAATTATAAAACAACGAAAAAATAATCAAACTCGCGCCAAACGCATTCAGCAGAGAATAAGTTAATTGCTCGCTACGGATTTTCCCGATCTGAAGCAAAATATATGTGAAAATTATAACGCCGACACCAATCGAGCCGACAAAATCATACCAAGCATATTGCATAAAAACGTAAGATTACCACAAAATCGCAGTCGCTGACATCAATACACAAAGCAATTATTACCGATGATTCGCGCACAGACCCGCGAGATTTTCCGTTTCCGGCGTTCTTGAGCATCTTTAACGGAAGTTCCGGCAGGCGGCAATCTGCCGCACCGGAAAAAAACGCTGTAAGCAGTCAAACTAATTTGCTTGTGCCTATCTTAATTGTTTTTTGTATAGTTTTGATTGCTTCGCGTAGCTAAAATCATTATTGATGACAACTTGACGTTGTGATTTGCGACTATTTTCTTATTTGATAAACTCCATTTTTGGACGGCGCGGACGGTTTTGCGTTGTGATTTGCGACTATTTTCTTATTTGATAAACTTGACGTTGCCGCGCTGAACGATGCTTTGGGTTGTGATTTGCGACTATTTTCTTATTTGATAAACTTTTTTATCTCGAAGTCTTGAACCGCAAACCGTTGTGATTTGCGACTATTTTCTTATTTGATAAACTGGCGGTTAAATTGACTATTCCGCAAGCCGTGTTGTGATTTGCGACTATTTTCTTATTTGATAAACTAATTAAATAACGTAGGTTGATTGTTCATTGTTGTGATTTGCGACTATTTTCTTATTTGATAAACTAAATGGAAGCCTTCAAACTTGCACTCAGTTGTGATTTGCGACTATTTTCTTATTTGATAAACTTCAAGATTTACATTGGCGGCATTATGTATGTTGTGATTTGCGACTATTTTCTTATTTGATAAACTTAGTAAATTTAAGTTCTAATGCAATGCTAGTTGTGATTTGCGACTATTTTCTTATTTGATAAACTTTCGGCTTCGATGCGGTCGAGTCGTTTAGTTGTGATTTGCGACTATTTTCTTATTTGATAAACTTTTCCAAACATCAACAAACTTTTCGCCTTGTTGTGATTTGCGACTATTTTCTTATTTGATAAACTCTACAATTACAGGATAAAACGCTATCAATCGTTGTGATTTGCGACTATTTTCTTATTTGATAAACTTATCAATGTCGGAGAACTGACGGCAACCGGTTGTGATTTGCGACTATTTTCTTATTTGATAAACTTTTTTGTTAATCACCGCATTAACTTTTTGTTGTGATTTGCGACTATTTTCTTATTTGATAAACTGAAGGTTTTTAGCTCGCCCCCAATTCGACAGTTGTGATTTGCGACTATTTTCTTATTTGATAAACTAGTTTGAAAAAAGTAGCAGACGGTTTGCGCGTTGTGATTTGCGACTATTTTCTTATTTGATAAACTTATAAATTTTAAGCGGGCGCAAAAGGTGAAGTTGTGATTTGCGACTATTTTCTTATTTGATAAACTCGGAAGCCGTGCGGAACGAAGCGATTGAAGGTTGTGATTTGCGACTATTTTCTTATTTGATAAACTCGAAAACAGGCGCAAATGCGTAAAGCGACGTTGTGATTTGCGACTATTTTCTTATTTGATAAACTTTAGTTCGCGGACAAAACGAATCGGTCAACGTTGTGATTTGCGACTATTTTCTTATTTGATAAACTCAAGGATTTTACGCGCCCCTTCGAGTCAGTGTTGTGATTTGCGACTATTTTCTTATTTGATAAACTGGCTGGGTTCGAGAGTTGAAACCGCACGTTGTTGTGATTTGCGACTATTTTCTTATTTGATAAACTTGCGCGAAACGCCTGTAAATACGCGCCGCGGTTGTGATTTGCGACTATTTTCTTATTTGATAAACTGATTGAATGCGTCTGCTTTGTTTCGCACTCGTTGTGATTTGCGACTATTTTCTTATTTGATAAACTAGAGTATGTTCGCTCGATTCAAGAAGAGTTGTGATTTGCGACTATTTTCTTATTTGATAAACTTTCGCGCAGAGTGATTTGATTACGAGCTTGGTTGTGATTTGCGACTATTTTCTTATTTGATAAACTAACGCTTTTTCCCATTCTTCCTGAGCT
>CALMEH010000054.1 GCA_937863115.1 uncultured Acidobacteriota bacterium | reverse complement strand
CCTTTGCCGAAATCCGCAAAGCCACCGAAAACGATACGACTTACGCAAATCCGGCAATCGCCGCCGCGTGGCAAACTTTTAACGGCGATTTAACGCAAATAAAGCAAAATTTGGGCGATGCGCCGCAGACGAAAACCGCACTTGCTTCATTTTTGCTCAAACAGAAAAAATATCGAGGCGCAATGCAGATTCTTTCGGAATTGAACGGCGCGGAAAATTTTGCTGTCGGGAAAATTTCAAACAGTGGTTTTGAATCGAAAGAAAAACCTGAAGAAACTAAAGATTTTGAATGGCAAATTGCTGACGGCGCAAAACCTGAAATCGGTATTGCCACTTTGCAAAAACATAATGGAAACAACAGTTTAGGCTTTGTTTTTAACTCGGCGGACGGCAAAGATTTTCGCAATGTTTCGCAACTCGTCGCCATCGAAAGCGGCAAAAAATATATCTTTGAAACATTTTACAAAGCCGATTTGAAAACCTCCGCGACGCTTCGTTGGGAAATCGTCAACGAAGCGGACGGAAAAATTTTGGCAACAACGGACGCAGTTTCGGCAAACTCTGATTGGACAAGTTTAAAGACGGAATTTATTGCGCCGGAAACCTCCGAAGCTGTCATTATTCGCCTCGTGCGCGACCAATGCAAAACAACGGCTTGCTCGATTTCGGGCAAAATTTGGTTCGATGATTTTAGTTTGAATTAGTAAATAGTGAATAGTGAGTAGTTCAAGAATACAACTATTCACTATTTACTATTCACTCCAAATTATGATGTCAAAAGAAAACACGACAAACGGCGTTGCCAAATCTGCGGAATCGTTAGACGCGGAAATTTTTGATGAAAATCCTTCGCGTTTGAGCGGCGCGATTTTCGTAATGCTCTGCTTTGTGCCGATGATTTTCACTGTGGCTTACGGCGCGGTTGATGTTTGGGCGTTGGGTTTTCAGGCAATTTTTGTCGGTTTGATTTTGATTTTATGGTGTTTGGAATCTTTCTTCACAAAAGAATTCCGTTACAGTCCGAGCCTTTTGCAAATTCCGCTGATTGCTTTAATTTTAATTGGTTTAGTTCAGTTTTTACCCTTTCGCGACGGCGGCAATTCGCTCTCGCTCGACAGTTATTCGACGCGCTTTGCTGTTATTCAACTGATAATTTATCTCGTTTTTTTTGCAACCGCGCTCGTGTTTATCAATAGTCGAAAACGATTGCAAAGACTCGTTGTAAGCATCATTATTTTCGCTTCGATAATGGCATTTGTCGGGATTTTACAGTATCTTGCCAAACTTGAGGCGATTTACGGTCTGCGTCTGTCGGGACAAGCAATTCCGTTTGCTTCCTTTGTTAATCAGCATCATTTCGCGGCGTTTATGGAAATGTCTATTGGTTTGACCACTGCGCTTTTGTTCGGCAAAGCGGTCAAAAAAGACAAAAATCTGCTTCTGATAATTGCCGCCGTAATAATGGGCATTGCATTGATTTTAACAAGTTCGCGCGGCGGATTTTTGAGTTTGTTGGGCGTTTTGGCATTTATCATCACGGCAAATCTTTTGGGCAAAAAAGAAGGCGAAAGGTCGAGCGGTTTTCGGCGCAATTTCGCACTCATCGGCGGCGGAGTCGCACTTGTTTTGGTTCTTTTCGGCGCGGTTTTTCTGCTCGGTGGCGATCAATCGCTTCTGCGCGGAACAGGTTTGCAAAACGCCGGCGGAGATTTATTGAGCGGCAGAACGCATTTTTGGCAAACCGCACTCAAAATCTTTCTCGATTACCCGATTTTCGGCGTTGGCTTAAACGCTTTCGGCACGGCGTTTCCAAACTATGACACTTGGAACGGCACACTTCGCGTTGAACAAGCGCACAACGATTATCTCCAAATGCTCACCGAAGCCGGAATTGTAGGCTTTCTTTGCGTTACCGGATTTGTCTTTCTGCTATTCAAAAAAACACTGCGAACACTTGCCAAAACCACCGACGTTTTTCGCCGCCACGCGGCAATCGGCGCACTCGCAGGTTGTTTTGGCATACTTCTGCACAGCTTTTTCGATTTTCCGCTTCGCACACCTTCAAACGCTTTTTTCTTTCTAATTTTAGTTGTCATCGCCACAGTTTCAATCGGCTTTCCAAAATCCCGCAATGCCGAATAATTTTTTTTTTCGCTTCAATGATAGTTTTTTGATTTTATTTTCGCATTAGTAAATGTAAGCGCAATTTTAGCGCGAAAATTTTTTAGGAGCGATTAAAGATTTAATGTTTTATCCGGTCAGAGAAGTTCAGATTTTAGGCGGCGTGAAATACGGCAAAGGCAATGTTTTCGGTTGGGTGCGAAAAAAAGGCACAAAAGCGCATCAAGGTTGGGATTTTGCGGCGCGTGACAATACGCCGCTTTATGCCGTGGCGGACGGTAAGATCGAACACGTTGATAAAGTTGATGATTCGAATTACGGCAAATCAATTCTGATGAGTTTTTCGGGCAGTTACGGCGAAACATTTTACGCTTTTTACGCGCATATCAACACGAATTTGGTCGAAAGACACGATCCCGTAAAAGCGGGCGATTTGATCGGTTATTCGGGAAGCACAGGCAACGCTAAAGGAAGCAATAAGTGGGAACAGCATCTGCATTTCGAGTTTCGTTCGTAAAGATGGTGCGGCAAAGGTTTGGAAGGACGCATTGACCCGCAATTTTTCTTCGGTGCGCCGCCTTTTGCGTGGATGTCCGGCGGCGAATTTATTCCGTATTACGAACTTGCCGGTGGCTACGCAACCGCCGCCGCTTCGGGTTATTAAAAGTTTCATCGCAGACACGGAGGAATTGTTAAAACTGCTATTTTCATCAATTCCGTTCTCCATACCTCCAAAACTCCGTGTCTGCGATGATTTGTCAGAACAGCCTGCGTGAGCGGGCTGTTTGACGTTTATGCGACAAGCTCTTTATTATCAACGCTCAACAGCCCGTTCACGCAGGCTGTCATCAAAGCCATAAAAGCATCAGCCAATCTATCGCGCCAAGCTGTACAATTATGTCCGGCTTCGGATTCTTTATAAACTACCGAAAATCCTTTTTTCTTCAAGATTTCCGTTTTGCGCGAATCTTCAACGCCTTCGAGCGTGCCGTCGTTAACGTAAAATTTGAACGAAGTTTTGCCGTCTAATTTTTCCAATTCCTTGACGACTCGTTCATTATCAACCCACCACGAAACCGATTGTCCGCCGATTTTTGCAAATTTGTCAGAATGTTTCAAAGCTATGTGAACGCTTGTAATTCCGCCCAAAGACGCGCCCAAAAGTATACGATTTTCGCGTCCGGTTTTATCTTCGTGCGCTTTAAGTTGCATCACCGCCA
>CALMEH010000053.1 GCA_937863115.1 uncultured Acidobacteriota bacterium | reverse complement strand
AAAACACATAAAATAATCTGGCTGATTTTGACGGTTTTGCTGACGGTTTTGTTTGCCGCAAGCATCGCTTTTCGGCATCAAGAGCCGATAAATGAAAATGTGCCAAAAAGAGAAATTATCCACTGATGAAAACAGATAGACACAGATAAAATCAAATAAATCTTCTGTGGACAAATAAAATATGAGCGAAAAATACGTTGCCATCAGTTGGAATCGGCAAAAAAAAATCTACGATATCATTTTAATTTCAGGTGTCGCAGGTTATCTTTTGCTGTTTATCGGTTTGGGCGCAAGTTTTCAGCCGAATGCAACCATTGAAACGCTTCTGATTCGTGGGTTTGGAACTTGCGCGATTTTGCTCCTTCATATTGTTTTGATAATTGGACCGCTCTGCCGACTTTCGCCGAAATTTTTACCGCTTCTTTATAATCGGCGGCATTTGGGCGTTACGACTTTTTTCATCGGTGCGGTTCACGGCGGGCTTTCGATTTTTCAGTTTCACGCGCTCGGCGTGATAAATCCGTTTGTCAGCGTTTTGACGAGCAACACCAGATTTTCAAGCATTGCCGATTTTCCGTTTCAGGTTTTGGGTTTGATTGCGCTCGTGATTTTGTTTCTGATGGCGGTTACGAGCCACGATTTTTGGCTGAAAAATTTGACCGCGCCGGTTTGGAAAACCCTGCATATTTTAGTTTATGTCGCTTACGCTTTGCTGATTGCTCACGTTCTTTTGGGCGTTTTGCAAGCAGAAACTGCGCCGATTTTATCAATTTCATTGGGTTTCGGAATGTTTTTAGTTGTTGGTTTGCATCTGATTGCGGCTTTCAAGGAAACGAATTTGGACAAGGAAATTTCGTCAAACGATGACTTTGTTGAGGCTTGTTCGGTTTCGGAAATTCCCGAAAAACGCGCCTGCATCCGCACGATTTCGGGCGAACGCGTGGCGATTTTCAAATACGATGGCAAAATTTCCGCCGTTTCAAACGTCTGCCAACACCAAAACGGACCTTTGGGCGAAGGCAAAATCGGCGACGACGGCTGTATCACTTGCCCTTGGCACGGATTTCAATACAAACCCGAAAACGGCGCATCGCCGCCGCCTTTCACCGAAAAAGTTCCGACTTTTAACGTAAAAATCGCGGACGGAAAAGTTTTTGTTCACAAGAAATCGAACAAAGCCGGAACTTTTGTGGAAGCGGCGCGGATTGAATAGACCGGAACGCAAGCGTCTGCGCGGAAATCAAGTTGAATTTTTACAAACGCCTTTGCGCCGAAAAAAAACGCGGCTCATGCAAGCGAGCCGCTTGCGCTCCAATCAGCAAAATTTATGAACGAAGATTTTTACATCGGTTATCTGCCGAAAATGCCGAAAAATACGGCGCGGGTTATCAAAATTTTTGTCGTTGCGGCTTTTGTGGCGGCGATTGGTTTAGCTGTTTTCGCGTGGATTGGACAGAAGCCTTTTGCGAAAAGCGTTTTTGAATTCGGCACAATTAAAGATTTTGAAGGCACGATTCAAGCCGACGGCGTGCCGTTTTTGCTTGTCGAAAAAAGCGACAAAAACAACGGTTTGCCGACTTTTGAACGATTTCCGTTAGTTGCAGAAGGAAAACATGGCTTTGACGCAAAACGGTTTGACGGACAAAAGGTAAAACTCAAAGGCACGAGGATTTACCGCGACGATTTGCAAATGATTGAAGTCGTTTCAGATTCTGTCGAAATAATTTCTGCAAATCCGATTGAAGAAAAAGCGAAAAATCTCGGCAAATTTAAGCTGAAAGGCGAAATTGTTGATTCAAAATGTTACTTGGGCGTGATGAATCCGGGACAATCAAAACCGCACCGCGATTGCGCCGTCGCGTGTCTTCGAGGCGGAATTCCGCCCCTTTTTATCGTCAAAGATTCTATGGGAAATGTTTCTGAACTCTGGCTTTTGTCCGAAACGGGCGAAGCCGTAAATAAAGAAATACTTGATTTTGTCGCCGAACCAATCGAAATTTCGGGTGGAGTTTCCCGCAAAGGCGACCATCTTTTTTTCAAAATAAATCCAACACAAATTAAAAGAATTTTGGAATAATTTGCCCGATTAACTTACTTCAATAAATGCAAATTTGATATTTGTTGGAGAAATTATGAAAGCAATTGCAGTTAAGCCGGGCGTGAAAAACTCGGTGCATTTAGTTGAAATGCCGAAGCCCTCAATCGAGGAAATTCCGAACGGACGCGGCGTTCTGGTCAAGGTTTTGCGCGTCGCCGTGGCCGGCACGGCAAGGCAAATTAACAAGCCCGATTAGGGTGGGCCGCCGAACGGCGATAATTTTTTGGTCATCGGACACGAAGGTTTCGGCGTTGTCGAAGAAGTCGGCGAAACTGTTCACGAATTAAAACGCGGCGATTATGTCGTCGCCACCGTGCGCCGTCCGGGAAGTTCGATTTATGACGTTATCGGCACGAACGATATGACGACCGATGACACATATTTTGAACGCGGAATAAACTTGCGGCACGGATTTTTGTCGGAATTTTATGTTGACGATGCCGAATTTATCGTCAAAATTCCGCGCGGGCTGAAAGAAGTCGGCGTTTTGCTCGAACCGATGACGGTCGTGCAGAAAGGAATTACACAGGCGTTTGAAATCCAAAGACGTTTGAAAGTTTGGCGACCGAAACGCGCTGCGGTAATGGGCGCGGGAACGATTGGACTTCTCGCCACGCTCGTTTTCAAACTTAAAGGAATGGAAGTCATAACCTTCGGCAAAACGCCGAAACCTTATCTGAATTCGGATTTGATTGAAGAATTGGACGCGGAAT
>CALMEH010000052.1 GCA_937863115.1 uncultured Acidobacteriota bacterium | reverse complement strand
CGCAAATGCCTAATAATATTCCATCGGTAACAATTTTTGAAATCCGCGAAATTCTCGAACGCTACACGGGGCTGACTCTTGCTTTGCAAAAGAAACCCGATTTTTCGCGCACGGACAACGACCTTTACAAAATATCCAAGCATCAAAACGCACGTCTTGCCGAAATTTGTTCTGCCAGACGCAACCGTCAAAGGCTTTTCTTTCATCAAACTGAAGCACGGCGCGATTTTTTGAACTTAGTTGGTGCGACGAATGATAAAAAACTCTTCCGGCAAACTATTGAATTTGCTAAACTTTTAAAGGATACTGAGGCGCAAATCGCGCTCGAAAAAATAACGCAAACCACAGCCTCGGCAAGCGTCAAAAACACGGAGAATGATTTATGGAAATCCGAAACACACAAACCGCAACCTATCAACCAAACCGCTTCGGCGCGTTTGAAACTCAGTCCGGCAACGATGAACTTACAGTCAAAAGATTAAACACACTGCTTGCTTTAAACGCCGAAACCGAACGCGAAAAAGCAATGTTCGCAGATGATAAAGAACGCCAAGAAGCCGAGTTGATGGCGCATCCGATTTCGAGCGAGAAAGCTTTCTCATATTTCGGCGCACTTCTCGGCGGATTGCCGCCGATGGCATTTATGACTCGTTTTGCCCTGGATGGAAGCGGAATTAGAAATGATGAAATGTGGATTTTCGGAGTTTTCGCCATTGTCAATATTATTTCCAGCGTTGTCGGATATTTTTCGGGCAAATTGATTGCCAAAATGGTTCGCAGTTTGGAACAAAGTTCGTGGTTTGCAATGATTATTGCGCTTCCGTTGGTTGGAATTCTTTGGGGAATTATGGCTGGCGGCGCAGGTGGCGCGGTTATTTTTCTTATCGGCGCGTTTTTCGGAGCATTTCTCGGCGGAATCGTCGGTGGTTTTGCGCTTCCCGTTTTTACGATTTTTCACCGCTTACTCAAAAAAGGCGATCAAATCGAACGCAAACATTTCTTGCCGCTCGCCGTTGGAATTTCGCTTATCGTCTCGGCTTTTATTATCGGTTTGTAATTTTTACGAAAACGGATTATCTTGTTTTGTTACATAAAATTCATTAACTTGTAACATACTTGTAACAAAACCAAATTCCGTCCGATGAAATTTCCAAGCCTATTTTTCGCATTTTTTGTCTTTTCACTCAGCAATTTCGCACAATCCGTGCCACGCGAAGATGTTCAAATCAGAAGCGACGCGAGTTTGACTTTTCCGCTTATAAAAAAAACCGATAAAGACGACAAAGAATTTGACCGTTTGACTTTTACGCTCACCGGAAATTTTCGTTTTTTCGATAATGCTTCGCGTTTGGGCGATAAACGCATCGCCGCAAGTTTTATCTACTGCTTAAATAATAACGTCAGTTTCATTCCCGAATATTTTTATCGCGCTTCACAACCCGTTCGCGGCAGACGCGAGTTTGAAAACCGTGTGCGTTTTTCGGCGGTTTTTGAAAATAAATGGAAACGATTTTCAATCTCCGACCGCAATATGATTGAATATCGCATTCGAAATTCACGCCCGAATTCTTTTCGTTACAGAAATCGACTGCGGTTTAATTACCCGATTTTGAAGAAACAAAAAGAAATTATCACGCCTTTTGTTTCAACCGAGCCATTTTACGATTTTTCCGTGGAAAAATTTTCACACAACGAACTTTTCGCCGGATTTTCCAAAAAATTCAACAAAAATCTGACCGCCGAGTTTTATTATCTTCTAGTCAATGACCGCAGTAACCCGAAAATTGTCAACGGTTTCGGGATGAGTTTCAAATTCCGAATTGAGTAATAGTTAATGGATAATGGATAATGGATAACGGATAATATTTAGGATGTTAGAACAAAACATTTTCCATTATCCAATTTCCGTTATCCATTAAACTAAATGCTCGTTCTGCTCCATCTTTTCGCATTATTTCTGCTCGTATTGCTCGGATTTTACGTTTTCGTGGCAAATCCGCGCTCGCGGGCAAATCAAACTTTTGCAGCGTTTATTGCGTTTCTCGCACTTTGGACGACGAAGGATTTGATTTTTTGGAATTTTCATCAGGAAAATTTCAGCGCGGGTTGGTGGGCTTCTTCGAGCTTTATTATTGCGCTTTTGATGCAATGTGCTTTGGTAGTTTTTGCTTGGGTATTTCCCGAAAATTCGCGCACACCCCGCAAAAAAGCGGCGATTTTATTTGCACCGGGTTTGGTTTTAATTCCTGCCGCGCTTTTCGGTTTGTTGTGGAACAAAGTCGGTTTTCGCGGCGGCGTTTTCGACATTGAACTCGCACCATTGGCTTATGCTTTTGTGGTTTATGTCTATTTCGTTTTCGGTTTTGGCGCATTTATTCTTTTGGGAAAATACCGCAAATATCGCGGCACACAAAAAGGTCAGCAAGTCGGCGCGATAATTTGGGCTTTGGCGATTACGGGAATTTTAAAAACTCTCGCAAATATCGTTTTCCCATTCTTCAATCTTTATTATTTGCTGCCGTTTAGCTCGATTTTCGTGCTTCCGGGCGTTTTGATTTACGCTTACGCGATTTCTAATTTCAAACTTTTTTCGCTCGAAAACGCGCTCGACCAATTTCGGCTTTTTCCAATCGCCTACAAAATCGCTCTGAGCATTGCAACGGTGGCGATTTTGAGTTTCCTGATTTTTCAAATTCCGATTGTTTATTGGGCATTTCAAGACGGCACGAGTTTTGAGGCGTGGCGCAAATTTCTGGTTTTCAGCGTAATTTCCGCGCTCGTGCCAAATCTTTTGCTCGTTTTGCTGATTGTCCGAACGATTTCGCGTCCGCTTCAACGAATCACTCTAGCGGCAGTCAAAGTTACCGAAGGCGATTATGGCAACGAAGTTGATTTGCGGAAAAGCAACGATGAAATCGGGCTTTTGGCGCAATCGTTTAATGAAATGAGTCGTAAAATGGCTTCGGACATCGAACAACTTCAAAAACTCAACGAACAACTTATCCGCACCGAAAAACTTGCCGCAATGGGAACGCTCGCCGCCGGAGTCGCGCACGAAGTCAACAATCCGTTGGCGGCGATTTCTTCGCTGATTCAAATGATGCAAGCCAAACAAAATCTCGACAAAAAAACCGCCGAAAATTTAAAATTAATCTCAACCCAAATTGACCGTATTACGCGAGTTACGAAAGATATGATGGATTTCGCCCGTGTTCGCCAAGCCGCCAAGAGCAATATTTCAATAAACAAAATCATCGAAACCGCTCTGCGTTTGGCAAGTTTCGATAAATCTTTTCAAAAACTCGAAATCCAAAATAATCTTGCCGAAAACTTGCCAGAAATCTACGCCGACGGCGACCAACTGCAACAAGTTTTTCTCAATCTTTTGCTCAACGCCCGTGATGCAATGCCCGAAGGTGGCAAACTTTCAATAAAAACTGCTCAAATCGAAAAAGATTTACAAATCGAAATCGCGGACACCGGAACAGGCATAAGAAATTCCGATGCAAAAAAAATTTTCGATCCGTTTTTTACGACAAAACCTGCCGGAAAAGGCACCGGCTTAGGTTTGGCTGTCTGCTACGGAATAATCACCGCACACGGCGGAAAGATTGAAGTTTCCACAAATAATTCCGGCGGCACAATTTTTTTTATGGCGTTACCCTTTAGAGAAAAAATTTCTTAAAAATTGGTATTTTCAATTAGTTAATTGTGACTTTTTTCGGTTTTCATTGTCTTTTACTTTTGTGAGACGAACCGAAGCCCTCTGAATTTTCGTTATTTTCAGTGGAATTATTTCAATCTCGGCTGTTGAGTTTTCGGACTCAAAATATTTGACAAAAATCGCGTGTCCTGTTGAAATCGTAATGTTAATTTTAAATCATTTAAATTTCGTTAAAATAAAACAGAATGAAAACCGAGTCTCCTGAGGATTTAGTGCGACGGTGTCAGCAAACACTTCCTGAAGATACGCGGGCGTTTGAAGAAATCGTTTCGCGGTATAAAAGAAAAGTATTTTACACGGCTTACAGATTACTTGACAATCGTGAGGAAGCCGAAGATTATGCTCAAGAAATATTTTTAAAGATTTACCGCAATATCAAAACCTTGAGCGAACCGGCAACCTTTGAAGGATGGTTGCACCGCATTACCGTAAATACTTGCTTAAATGCCATCGAAAAGCGAAAAAGAACTCCGGCTATCAAAATTCATCTTGATGCAGACGAAGAAAATCAAGGTTTTGATATTCCTTCAAAGTCGAATACAGAAAAGAAGTATGAAGCCGAAGAAATTCGGAATTGTTTGGAAAAGGCTCTTGCAAAACTCGAACCCACAGGTCGCAATGCAATAGTTTTGAGAGATATTGAAGAAATGTCTTACGAGGAAATTGCCTCATCCTTGAAACTCGGTCTGAGTGCAGTAAAAATGCGAATCCATCGGGCGCGGCTTGCTGTTCGTGATTTAATCGAGAAAATTTGTCCCGGCTCGTGGCGGGCAAGTTCAGTTCGATAAAGTTTATAAATATTTGTTTTCCCCTACAAATCAAAGGATTTTATGACGCAAAATGATAATTTATCCTTTTATGCCGATTGGTTGCTAGATTTGGCAGGGGAGAAAATAGAAGGCGAAGATTTAAGGAATGTGCTTGCAACACGAATAAAATCAGCCGAAGACATTGAACGCGCCGCCCGTGAAGTTGAAATTTCGCGGCTCGGGCAGGTTTTTTTGATCAAAATCAAAAAAAGTGAAATAGCAGTTCCGGCGGGGTTTTAAGCAAAATTGATGGGACGTGTCGGGGGAGATGAAAATTTGTTGAATCTGTTGGAAATTTATTTATCCGGATTTAGTCGAACACTTATCGAATTAATCAATGCTTTGTTCAGTTTTTTTCCCGAATCTCGAAAAATGGAAACTTCGGCAGTTTAATGCCGCAAACTTTTTATGAACTTTCAAATAGTAATCGATTCTTTATACAAAATTTTTACCGACATAGTTAATTTTATACCGAATTTGATTAACGGTTTGATAATTCTTTTCATCGGTTATCTGGTTTCGCTTATAGTTCGATGGATTGTAGGTTTCGTTTTGCAACGCCTGAAGTTTGACGCAATAATTGAAAAAACCGGAATTACCGGAAGTTTCAAAATGCTCGGCATTACCACGCCTCTTTCAAAAATCCTCTCTTACACGGTTTTCGTGCTGCTTCTGCTTTCTTTTGCGATAACCTCGTCACGGATTATGGGATTAGAGCCGGTTGCGAAACTTTTCGAGCGGCTGTTGGAATTTGTTCCTACTTTAATTGCCGCGCTGATATTTTTTCTAATCGGCGGGCTTGTCGCGCAATTTGTCGGAAACACGGTAACGGCACTTGCAACCGGAAGCGGAATTACCAACGCGCCGCGACTCGGAAAACTTGTTCAATTCTTAATAGTTCTCTTTGTCGTCATAATTTCGCTCGGAATTATGGGGTTGGACACGGCTTTATTGGTAACTTCCGTAACAATTATGATTGCGGCGTTTGGTTTGGCGTTCGGTTTGGCGTTCGGATTGGGAGCAAAACGAATCGTTCAGCATATTTTGGCGGGTTATTATATTAAAAAACGATTTAACACGGGACAATCCGTTACAGTTGACCAAATCAGCGGTAAAATCGCCGGCTTCGGTGGTGTCAATACGCTGATTGAAACCGAAAATGATTCGGTTGTTTTTCCCAATGAATTACTACTCGAAACTATCGTCCGTTCGCCTAATTCACCAACAGACGAAGTTCCGAAAAACGAATCTTCTTAAAAATAAAAAAAATAAAATTTGCTGTGACTTTTTCAAAAAACGGCTGTCTTTATATTATGTGGGGCGTATAGCAAGCAAAAAAAGCGGAGGGGACAACGGTTACGCTTCGGGCTTGAAAAATAATCCGCGCTTGCTCTCGTGCTTCGCCTGTATCGCAGGCGAAGCACGACCGTTGAAAATATATTATTACAAAGTTATCGGTTTTTAATTAACCGATTTTTTTTGGAAAAATAAAATCGTTATAGTAAACGAAACTTCGGGTTTAGCATTTATTAACCACATAGACGCAGAAATCGTTGCATTGAAAATAAAAAATCGAATCAGTAAAACAACCTGTTTAATAAATTAAAGTATCTTTTTCCCCGAAGATGAATATGAAAGAAAAAGTTTTGCAAGAAATCAGTCGAAAAGTAGTTGGCACAACGGCTTTGCGCGTGGTCAAGAAAGGAAAAACCACATATTTCGAGAAATATGAATTCCCCAACGGTTGGAATAAAATCTCAACCACTGAGGTGAGAAATTTTCCCGACAGACACATTCGCGAATGGTTTAATAAACAAAATAAACTTATCAGTGCCGAAAGAACTAAAAGAGAGCGTTCCAAGTCATTCACCGCTCAGAGTTCTAAATAATTCCGGCGAATTCAACGATAAAAGGCGTATAAGGTCAAAAACTTATATGCCTTTTTGTTTTTAATCGCTTTTATTCTTGACACCTGCCGCTATCATTGCAATTCTATTTCTGCAACAAATAAACATTTCCAAAAACTTCGATGAACAAAATAATTTCTTTCGTTTTACTTCAAGTTTTGCTTGCAACTGTAATATTCGGGCAAGAAAAACCTGTCGCATATATTAACGCACGGATAATTCCGATTGTCGGACAACCGATCGAGCAAGGAATTTTACTTGTGCAGAACGGTAAAATAACGGCAGGCGGCGATGCACGGACGGTGCGGCTTTCGTCCGATGTCTTGGTTATTGATTTAAAGGGCAAAACGATAATGCCCGGACTCGTGGATACACATTCACACATTGGCGAAGGTTCGGGCGCGGACGGTTCTTCGCCCATTCAATCGGATGTTCGTCTGCTTGACGGGATTAATCCACGCGCCGG
>CALMEH010000051.1 GCA_937863115.1 uncultured Acidobacteriota bacterium | reverse complement strand
TCCGGGTTATCTGAAATAAATTTTGCCAAATATTTGCGACAAAAAGGCATCGAAATTTACTGTTTCGATGCCTTTTCTTTTTACATTCCATCATTTATTCTTAAATCTTTATGATTGCCGAAAAAAACTCACCCGAAATTTTAGACCACGATTTGAATCAATATTTCCCTGAATTATTAAAATTTAATTCAATCGAAGAAACCGAAAAATCAGCAGTTTATGAAAAAATCAAACCAACGGTCGAACGGATTTTGAATGCAGTTGTGCGCGAAGATTTTAGCCCGAAGTCCGAATTCCAAAGTCCAAAATCCAAAGTTGTTTCGACGATTGCTTGGAACATCGAGCGCGGAAATATTTATGAAGGAATTGTTGACGCGCTAAAAAATCACGAAAAATTAAAAGATAAAGATGTTTATTTGCTGACCGAACTCGATTACGGAATGGCGCGAAGCAAAAATCGTTTTGTGGCGCAGGATTTGGCAAAGGAACTCAAATTAAACTATGTTTTTGCACCCGTTTATATCGCTTTGCAAAAAGGCAGCGGCGTTGAATCGGAAATGGACGGCGAAAATACAAAATCAATCCACGGATTGGCGATGTTTTCAAAATATCCGATGAAAAACGTCCACGCCGTCGCGCTTCCGAACGGCAAAGATAAAATGTGGGGCAAGGAAAAACGGCTCGGTTATCTTCGCGCAATAATCGCCGACATCGAACATCCGGCAGGCGATTTTCGCGCCGTGACGATTCATCTCGACGCGCATTCTTCGCGCAAACATCGGCACGTTCAGATGAAAATTATTCTCGACGCGCTCGATAAATTACCGAAACTTCCCGTAATTCTCGGCGGCGATTGGAACACGACGACTTACAACGCGCAAACCGCAAATCACGCGATTGCCGGATATTTTTGGCGCGTAATGATGGGCGTGAAAAATGTCGTCAAAAATCATCTGCCGCATCCCGACCGACATTTTGAAAAAGGTTTGTTCGGCGAATTGGAGCAACGCGGATTTGAATATAAAAAATTCAACGAATCGGGCGCGGGAACACTTCATTACGACATCGAAAGCATCGAAAAAAATACGAATTTAGCCGATTGGGTGCCGGCGTGGTGTTTTCCTTTCATCTTTTGGGCGGCACAAAGAGTCGGCGGAAAAGTTTCGGGAAGGCTTGATTGGTTTGCGGGAAAAGATATTGAAATCAAAGGAAATCCAACGACAATCGGCGATTTGAAAGACGAAACAGGCACGCCGCTTTCCGACCACGACGCAATCGGTTTGGACTTTATGCTTCTAAAAAGTTAGAATTTACAATTCCGACGGACTTTGGACTTTGGACTAAAGACTTTGGACTTATAAAATTATGGAAGTATCTTTTTGCCAAACGCTCAGTTTTAACGCTGACACATTTGAATATGATGTCGTTTCACACGAAAACGGCAACGCCACAATTATTAAATTTCCGATTGATACAAAACTTTACAGTCCGGGCGATGTCGTCGTCGTGTTGGATAAAGACGAAATTGTTTTTCACGGAATTATCGGTAAATTTGAAGACGGCGAAGCCTACGCTTCCGACCCGAAAGGCTCGCTTTTAGCCGCAACGGTTCAATAAAACTTGACGATTTTAACAAAATTACGTTAATTTATTTTTGAGAGTCTGAAATCTCATATTTGAAATTTCATTTGGGGATGTAGCTCAGTTTGGCAGAGCGCTGCGTTCGCAATGCAGAGGTCAGGAGTTCGACCCTCCTCATCTCCACCAAAGATTAAAAAGCACTTAACAATTGTTAGGTGCTTTTTCTGTGTTTACTTATCGCAAATAATCTTCCAATTTCGTCGAAGCATCGGTTTTTTCGTCGCGGTATTTGACAATAATCGGCGCGTAGAGCGACAATCCGTTTTCTTTGCCGAAACCGCTTGTAATTTGCCGCGAACCTTGCACGACGACTGCGCCCGCAGGAATTTCGAGAGTTTTTTCGGGCGTTGATTTTAGGATTTCGCCTTTGACCAAATCGAAAACCGGAGTCGAGCGCGTTAGAATCACACCCGAAGCCAGAACGCTTTTCTCGCGGACGATTACGCCTTCGTAAACGCCCGTGTTGCCGCCGATTAAGCAATCGTCTTCGATAACGACGGGATTTGCGTTGACAGGTTCGAGAACGCCGCCGATTTGCGCCGCCGCCGAAATGTGAACTCGCTTGCCGATTTGAGCGCACGAACCAACGAGCGCGTGCGAATCGATCATCGTGCCTTCGTCAACAAATGCGCCGACATTCACATAACACGGCGGCATCAAAACGACATTTTCAGCAACAAACGAACCGTCACGAATCGTCGAACCGCCGGGAACGATGCGTATTTTATCTTCCAAAGTCATCGGTCGAAGCGGATAAGTTTCTTTGTCGAAAAACTTGAAAGTTTCAGTTTCCAAAGACATTTCAACCATTTTGCCCATTTTGAAACCGAGCAAAATTCCCTGCTTTACCCAAGCATTTGCGTTCCAATTTCCGTCTGCATCTTTTTCCGCCGAACGAATTTCGCCCGTCCGCAAAGCCGCTTTGAATTCTTCAAAAACCTTGCGGTCGTCTGCGTCAAATTCCGATTTTGTAAATAATTGTTCGATTTTTTCTTGTAAATTCATTTATCTATATGCAATAAAACGATATGAATATCCTTTTTCTTCAAATTGCTTAAAAAATTGATTTTCTTTATATGTGACATCGCCGTTTGCTCCGCGCAAATGCAACCTCTCTATCAGAAAATTATCACTATTTTCAGAGGTTACGACTGAATCGCCTTGACTAGAAATTCGTAAAACCTCGTTTGGATTTAATTTGATTTTGCACTTTCGGGTTTTCGGGTCAAATTCATACTCGCTTTGAGGAACTTCACTCCATTTCTTTTTGCCGAATCGTGCATTCCAATCCGAAAGATTCATTTTGTAAGGTTTTGTCTCAGTATTCTCAAGTGAATCTAATTGAGAAGTAATCACATATTCGACTTCTATCACTTCTTTAGAAAAATTAATAACCGCAAAATCAATCCCGTAACTGCAAGCAGAAAAAATCAAAGACACAACAACAAAAATAATAATTGCAATAAATTTTTTCATACTGTTTTGGAAAAAAATCATCAACCAATTATTACTTACAGATTATAAAAACTCAATCAAATCCGAACAAAAAAAAGAGAAGCCGAAACTTCTCTCTTTTCGCTCAAAATTTATTTAAAACTAAATTCCGAGAACATCGATCAATTCTTGAACCGAACCGGCTGATTTGTGGAGCGCGGCGCGTTCTTCGGTGGTCAGAGAAATTTCGATAATTTGTTCGACACCGTTTTTACCGAGTTTGACGGGAACGCCGACGAAAAGATTATTGATTCCGTATTCGCCTTCGAGCAGAACCGCGCACGGCAGAATTCGTTTTTTGTCCTTCAAAATCGAAGTCGCCATTTCGACTGCGCCGAGCGAAGGCGCATAAAACGCCGAGCCTGTTTTGAGCAATCCGACGATTTCCGCGCCCCCGTTTGCTGTGCGCGTGATGATTGCATCGAGTTGTTCTTTCGGTAAAAGTTCGGTTACGGGAATTCCGGCGCAAGTTGAATAACGCGGCAACGGAACCATCGTGTCGCCGTGTCCGCCGAGAACGAATGCCGTAACATCTTCAACCGAAACGTCCAACGCTTCAGCCAAAAAGCAACGCATCCGCGCTGAATCCAAAACGCCAGCCATTCCCATCACGCGATTTTTCGGAAATCCAGAACGCTTATATGCAACTTGCGTCATTGCGTCGAGCGGATTTGAAACGACGATGATAAACGAATTCGGCGAATATTTCGCAACTTGTTCGGTAACGCCGCCGACAATATCCGAATTTGTTTTCAGCAAATCATCGCGGCTCATTCCGGGTTTGCGCGGCAGTCCGGCGGTGATAATTACGATGTCCGAATCGGCGGTCGCTTCATACGAATTTGCGCCGACGAGTTTCACGTCAAAACCGTCAATCGGCGCGGCTTGCGCTAAATCGAGCGATTTGCCTTGCGGCGTGCCTTCGACAATATCAACCAAAACCACGTCCGCCAATTCCTTCGCGGCAATCCAATGCGCGGCAGTCGCGCCGACATTTCCCGCGCCGACAACCGTTACTTTATTACGTCTAATCATTAATTTATATTCCTCTTAAGTTTGAAAATTGATGTAATTAATAAAAGATTTATTTTGGCATAGTTGACCGCAAACGGCAAAATGCAGAAATTTACTTGATTCGAGGTTTTATCAATGATAAATTTTCGATACTTATCAATAGCTTTCAAAATTAGTCCGATAAATTTATGTCAAAAAAACAAGTCCGCGCTATTTCTTTATTTTTTACGGTTATTTTTTTCTTTCAATCAACCGCGCTTTCGCAAATCACGAGCGGCAAGCGTTACAGCCGTCTGGTGATTCGCAATGCGATGATTGTTGACGGAAGCGGCAAACCTGCGGCGGGACCGTTTGATATTGTCGTCGAAAACGATTTGATTTCGCAGATTGTCGGGATTGATCCGGTCGCGGCGAAGGACGGCACGGCGAAACGTCCGGCGAAAGGCGAAGTCGAGATTGACGCGAACGGAAAATATGTTTTGCCCGGTCTGATAAATCTTCACGGACACACGCAGGACGAGCGCGGTGGAGTTCCTCAGCCGGTCGAATATTGTATGAAAATGTGGCTCGCTTGCGGCATCACGACCGTCCGCGATGTCGGCGCGAATGCGAAAACTTTGAAATGGCGCGAACAATCGGAGAAGAACGAAATCTTTTCGCCGCGAATTTACGCTTACGGCGTTTTTTCGGGTGCGAAAAACGCCGACGAAGCACGGCAGAAAGTTCAGAAACTCAAACAAGACGGCTATGACGGCATCAAACTTTTCGGCGTTGACCGTTCGATTATGGCGGCGATGATGGATGAAGCGAAAAAGCTGAATATGCGTGTCGCACATCACGTCGGAGTCGAAGAAACAAACGCTTGGGACGACATCAAATTCGGCACGACGAGCATCGAGCATTGGTATGGAATTCCCGATGCCGCGATTATTTCGGGACGGCAAAATTTTCCGTCCGATTACAATTACAACGACGAAGTTGACCGTTTTCGCTATGCGGGACGTTTGTGGCGCGAGGCGGATTGGGAACGCTTGATGAAGGTTTTGGACGGAATGGTTGAGGCAAATGTCGCGTGGAATCCGACGCTCGATATTTACGAAGCCTCACGCGATTTGCAAAGAGCGCAGACAAATCCCGCCTTTGCCGAATATCTGCACCCGACGCTCGAAGAATTTTTCCGCCCGAATCCGGCAAATCACGGCTCGTATTTTATCGGCTGGACTTCGACCGACGAAGCGTTTTGGAAGGAAAATTATCGAATCTGGATGCGGGCGTTGGTCGAATTTGAACGGCGCGGCGGCACAATCGGAGTCGGCGAAGATGCCGGATTTATCTATCAAATGTATGGTTTCGGGCTGATTCGTGAACTCGAACTCCATCAAGAAGCGGGCTTTCATCCGCTCAAAGTCGTCCAACACGCGACGGGCAACAACGCCAAAATTATGGGTTTGGAAGACAAAATCGGTCGCATCCGCGCCGGTTTAAAAGCCGATTTAATCATCGTCAACGGCAATCCTCTGGAAAATTTCAAAGTCCTCTACCCAACCGGCATCGAAGAAATCCGCGACGGCAAAGTCTTCAAAACCGGCGGCATCGAATGGACAATCAAAGACGGAATCCCATTCCACGCGCCGACCTTGGCGAAAGAAGTTAGAGAATTGGTGTCGAAAGCGCGACAAACGAAAAAATAGTTTCTCTGTTATTTCCAAGTTACTTTGAAATTGTATTTTAAGCGTCCTTGTTTATAAGCCTTCTGCCAATTCGCTTTTACGATTCTAACAATCGGTCGTTCAAC
>CALMEH010000050.1 GCA_937863115.1 uncultured Acidobacteriota bacterium | reverse complement strand
TTTGCAAGGAATGCTTTATTTTTCTCAGTATGCCATTGAAGAATTGCCGAAAGTCGTCAGCGATCCCGAAGCGTTGCAGCATTTACGAGTTTATACAACGATTGACCCTGATTTGCAGAAATTGGCATATCAAATTGTCGCTAAACGATTGGAACGATTAGACAAATATTTTCCAAAAAAAGAAAAGGGAAGTTTGAATGCCGCGCTTGTTGCCATCAAACCCAAAACAGGCGAAATTGTTGCTATGGTCGGCGGGCGCGATTATCAACAAAATCAATTTAACCGCGCCACGGACGCAATGCGCCAACCCGGTTCGGTTTTCAAACCGTTTGTTTATGCCTTGGCATTAAATTCGGCTTACGATTCAAATTCGCGGATTTTCACGCCCGCGACAATGTTAAAAGACGAAAAGAAAACCTTTACTTTCGGCACGGAAACTTACTCTCCAAATAATTATGGCGACACATTCAGCAATCAGGAAATCACTCTGCGCGATGCGCTCGTGAAATCGAAAAACACGATAACCGTTGATTTGGGAATGGAATTAAACGTCGGCAAAGTGATGAATTTTGCCGCAAAAGCAGGATTGCCGAAAGTCGAAAAAGCATATCCTTCGATGTCGCTTGGAACGGCTGAAGCTACGCCTTTGCAAATGGCGACTGCTTACACCGTTTTTGCAAATCTCGGCGATAAAATTACGCCGATGCCGATTTCGCGCGTTACGGATGGAGCAGGAAAAACCGTAAATGCGCCTTCAATTGAGAAGAAAAACGTGCTTCGTCCCGATGTCGCATACATTATGGACGACATTATGAAGGACGTTATTAACCGCGGAACTGCTGCTGAAGCCAAGGCTTGGGGATTTCAAAATGTTGCGGGAAAATTCGGCTATGCCGGAAAAACCGGAACTTCGCGCGACGGCTGGTTTGCCGGATTTACGCCGGAATTGGTGGTTGTCGTATATGTCGGGTTCGATAACGGCGACGATTTGGGTATGAAGGGATCAGATTCGGCAATGCCTATTTGGGCTGATTTTATGCGCGAAGCTCTCGGTTTACATCCAGAATGGAACGGCGATTGGCAGATGCCCACGAATATCAAGAAAGGCGAAATTGACATTCGCAACGGCAAATTGCTTCGTGAACTTTCAAACGAAGAAGCCGATTCAGTCAAAACCCAGCAGGCTTTGATTAAGAAAAATCAAAACTCGAATTCAAACCCGCAAACACAGGAAACACCGCAAGACATCAGAAATATTTTTGTAACTGATGTTCCCGCTGAATTTCGGCGGGTCGAGCTTTTTGTTTTCGGAACTTTGCCGAACAAATTGCTTTTGCCAACAGAAGAAGTAAAAGAGATTTCTGAACAAAACGAAAATCAGCCCCGCACCACGCCTACGCCGTTCACAACTTGGGAACAGGAACAGCGCGGCGATTCAGGAAATCAAAATACCCAACCGCAACAAAAACAAAATTCTTCAGGGCGAACCGTGATGGTGATGATTTGTCCGCTTTCCGGCGCACGCGCTACAATGACCTGTCCGACAAAAGAAATGAAAACCTTCGATGAGGGCAAAGAACCGAAGGATTTTTGCCAGTTTCATCGCGGAAAGTAGCCGAAAAGCCTGTGAGGGCGCAGGCGTTTTGGCTAAAGTTGGAACTCGTAAAAGAATTTGTGTATAATTTTCACGTTTTATATTTTTCTTTTTAAATTTCTGCAATCCTTTTAGTTTGGCGCGGCATCTTTGTTTTTGGTCAGAGCCGCTTTTCTTTTATCTGCCAAATATTTACCGGAGGTTATATGTTCCTTAAATCCAAATTTTTTCGCGTTTCTTGTGCTTTAATTTTATTGCTTGCAATGTTTTCGTTCGTTTTTGCTGATACGATTCGGCTTAAAGACGGAAGCATCATTAAAGGCAAAATCGTCAATTTCAATAACGGGCAATTTACTGTTTTGATTGGCGAAGGCACGCGCCAGAGACGTATGAATTTTTACGCCGACGAAATCGAATCAATAGAATTCGATGGCACTTCGCAAATTGCGGTCATTAATAAAAACACGCAATTACCGCAAAAAAATAATACGAATTCGACAAGTAACAACTCAAATTCAAACACGACTGTCATCACCGTCGGACAAAATACCAATCCGACTCCATCGCCGACACCGAAGTCAACGCCCGTGCCGACACCAACGCCGACCGTTACGAACACAAATAGTAATAAAGACGACGACACGATAATTATTTCAAATCCGACAAATTCTAACCAAACTAATTCAAACACCACAACTACGACGAACAAGCCGAAATCTATCGAATTAAAAGTCAAAGTTTTGGCAGATAATACTTCAAACGGCTGGACGAATTCGGGTTGGGTGGTCAGAAAAGGACAAAAAATCAGAATCACGAGCCGTGGAAATATTTCTTTGGGCAACGGCAATTTTTCGACTCCGAACGGCAGAACCAATTTGCCCGATCCGCAAAAGCTGATGCCAACCGAGCCAACCGGCGGTTTGATTGCTGTAATCGGCGATGACAATAACGATTTTATTTTCATCGGCACAGACAAAGTATTTACCGCCACTCGTGAAGGTTCGCTCTTTTTGGGCGTGAACGACGGAAATTTAGATGATAATTCCGGTTCGTTTGATGTTACGGTCGAGATTTTACCGGAATAGTCAGAACGGAAAGCCTTAGCAACTCGTTCACAAGTAGCGAGTCCTTGCCGCTTTTTCTTCTGATTGCAACGTGAAACAGACAAATCGTATCTAAAATTGTAAAGTTTGTAGGTTAAGGTAAAAATTTATGCAAATAATTCGTCCGTTTTCAGCCACTTTTGTTTTATTGATATTTGTTTCTTTTGCTTTTAATTCAGTAGTTTTCGCACAATCGAAAACGCAGAAAGTTGAAAAGCCAAGCAGCGACGGCAAGAAAAACGAGCGTCCGAAGCCGAAAACCGAAGAGGAAATCAAAAAAGAGGAAGAAGAAAAGCGAAACAAGGAAGAAGAAAAAAACGCTGTGGTTGACGATGAAGTTTTGGCAATTAAAACAAATCTCGTCAATGTTGATGCGGTCGTTTATCACAAAAAAAGCGGACAAATTATTCCGAATTTGAAGCGGGAAAATTTCGCAGTTTTTGAAAACGGCGTGAAACAGGAAATCACTAATTTTGCGATGCCCGAAGCTCCGATTACTGTTTCTTTAGTTGTCGAATACAGCCGCTGGTCGGAAATCTTCGGTTCATATGCTAGTCGTGGGCAAGAACAAGGCAAACTCGAAGTCGTCCGTCCCGTTGCATATTTTCTCTCGCGTTTTATCAAACCGCCCGATGATTATGCTTCGGTAATTGCGTTTGATATGCGCCCGACACCGATTACGGATTTTACAAACGACCCGAATCAACTTCGAGCAGCAGTTGATATTTTGCTCAGAAATAATCCGGCGTTTCGTGAAAATAATCTGTTCGATGCAATGAAATTCGCACTTGTCGGCGGCAAAGGCGACACGGTTGTTCTGGAAAATTCAAAAGCAAAATCGGCAGATTACGGCGGAATGGTTACGGTCAACTCAAAACGCCGCGCGATTATTTTGGTGGCTTCGGGAATTGATACTTTCAGCAAAACCAACTACGACGAAGTTCGTAAAATTATCCAAAATTCGGGCATTCCGATTTATATTGTTAGCACGGGAAATCTTTTTTACAAAATGTATGAAAATCAACTTCCCGCAACCGACGGCATTGACGGAACGCCGGGCAGATTAACTTTTCTGCAAGCGCAAAATGCGATGAACACCTTCGCCAAGGAATCCGGCGGAATGCACTTTCCGGTTACATTTCAGAGCGAAATCCCGACAGTTTTGCAATCAATCAACGGGCTTCTGCGAAGTCAATACAGCATCGCCTACGACCTCGG
>CALMEH010000049.1 GCA_937863115.1 uncultured Acidobacteriota bacterium | reverse complement strand
TTGGCAGAGTTCCAACTCCGGTTTTGTATCACGCCGTTTTCACGAAAAATGTTGACGGCGGTGTGATGATTACCGGTTCGCACAATCCGCCCGACCACAACGGTTTTAAGATTTGTTTGGGAAAATCAACTCTTTTCGGCTCGCAAATTCAAGAAATTAAAGAAATTGCGCTTTCCGGCAAATTTTCCGAAGGCGCGGGAATGGTTGAAGAAATCGAAGTTTTAGCAGATTACGAAGCTGATATTTTGTCAAAAATCTCACTTGGAACACGCAAATTAAAAGCGGTTGTTGACGGTGGAAACGGAATGGGCGGCGTTACAGGCGTTCCGATTTACGAAAAACTCGGCGTTGAATTGGTCAAACTTTTTACCGAACCCGACAGCAATTTTCCGAATCATCATCCAGACCCGACGGTTACGGAAAATCTGCAAGATTGTATCAAAGCAGTCAAAGAATCAAACGCGGATTTGGGCATTGCATTTGACGGCGACGGCGACAGAATCGGTGTGATTGACGAAAATGGGCGGATAATTTGGGGCGATGAATTGATGGTTTTGCTGTCGCGTGAAATCTTAAAAGTAAAACCGAATTCGACGATTATTGCTGAAGTAAAATGTTCGCAAAATCTTTTTAACGACATCGCCAAAAACGGCGGAAATCCGATAATGTGGAAAGCCGGACATTCGCTCATCAAAGCGAAAATGAAAGAAACAAACGCCGCGCTTGCCGGAGAAATGAGTGGTCATATATTTTTTGCCGACAGATTTTACGGCTTTGACGATGCCACATACGCCGGTGCGAGAGTTTTGGAAATTTTATCGAAAACCGATAAAAAATTATCCGAACTTCTCGCCGATTTGCCCGAAACATTTTCCACGCCCGAATTGCGCGTTGATTGCGCGGACGAACAAAAATTCGATGTCGTCGCAAAAATCGCCGAAGAATTTGCGAAAACCAACGAAGTAATTACAACGGACGGCGCAAGAATTTTATTTGAAAACGGCTGGGGCTTGGTTCGCGCCTCAAACACTCAAGCGATTTTAGTTTTAAGATTTGAAGCCGATTCGGAGGAAAATTTGAAGCAAATCCAAGCAACGGTTGAAGAAAAAGTTAGTGCGTTGATTTAAGACTGGAGCGCAAGCGTCCCCGCTTGCAATGAGCGCAGAGCGCGAAAAAGCGTTCGGGTAAAATCAAGTTCATTCGATGCAAACGCTTTTGCGCCGCAAAAAACGCGACGCATTGCACGCGGGGACGCTTGCGCTCCAGTCTATTTCGACCACTCATCCGCGATTTTTACATCAACTTTTACGGGAACTTTTTTAACGTATTCTTCGCCTGCGTCGCACATTGATTTGCTTAAAATTTTGACAATATTTTCCGCTTCCGGCGCGTCGCATTCGAGAATAATTTCATCGTGGACGATATTCACGAGTTTTGCCGATGTGCCTTTAATTCGTTCGTGTAAAAAGTGCAAAGCGCGTTTCAAAATATCTGCGGAACTGCCTTGAATCGGAAAATTTTTGGCATTTCGTTGTGCGCCGGAAACTTCGCGGCGGTCGTTTTCGTCAAAGCGGAAACGATACATTCTGCCCGAAGCCGTGCGCGAAATTCTTTCCGTTACAACCTTTCGCGCCGCGTCGCGCAACCAGGCATCGAGTCCGCGATAGGTCGTAAAATAGCGGCGCATAATGTTTTCAGCTTCCGTTTGCGTTAAACCTGTCATCAATGCAAATCTCTGCGAACCGATGCCGTAAACCACGCCGAAATTCAGACGTTTCGCAAAACTTCTCTGGTCGACGGTAACTTCTTCCGATTTCACATTAAAAACCTGCGCGGCGGTTATCGTGTGAAAATCCGCGCCCGATTTGAAGGCGTTGATGAAATTTTCGTCGTTTGAAAAATCCGCTAAAATTCGCAATTCGATTTGCGAATAATCGGCGGTTACCAGGTTTTTACCGTCCGGCGCACGAAAGCATCTGCGATACGCTTCTTCGTGCGGTATTTGTTGGATGTTCGGTTTTGACGAACTAAAGCGTCCCGTCGGCGCACCGATTTGGCGGAAATCGGAATGAATTCTGCCGGTTTGAGGTTTAATAAATTCGAGAATATTTTCGCCGAAACTCGAAACGGATTTCGCCACGCCGCGATATTTTAAGAGTTTGGCGACGACGGGAAACTCTAACGCAAGCGGTTCGAGTTGCCAGCCGCGTGTTGTTTCAGGAACAGGAACGCCGAGATTTTTGAGCGCGTCCGTAACTTGCGCCTGCGAATCGAGATTGATTTCAGCCACGCCGAAAAGCGACGCTTGCGCGACACCTGCGGAAAGCATTTCTTGAAGTTCGTAACCGACTTTAGTCTGTTCTATTTTGACTTTTTCGAGCTGTTCGCGCCAACGCGCTTCATCTAAATAAAATCCGTTGAGTTCCATTGCGGCAATCGCAGTTACGCAATCAAATTCCAATTTCGCGGCTTTTATCAATCCGTCTTGTTTCAATCTTTCAACGATTTTTTCGCGCAAATCAACCATAATCGCGGCATCTTTCGCGGCATATTCAACTTGCGATTGCGAAAGTTCATCTGCACTCCAATCTGAAACTTGCTCTGATTTGTCGAGTTCAACGCCGAGAAAATGCGACACGACTTCGGCGAGATTGTGCCGGCGGTCTTGGTCGCCGGCGGCAATCAGTTGGCTGGCGAGAAGCGTGTCGAACATTCCGCCAACATCAATTCCCAAATGATGCCGCGTCCATTTTGCGTCAAATTTTGCATTATGCGCGATTTTTATCGGTTTCGGCGCAGACAAAATCTCACGAAGCGGCGCAAGTTCGGGCGCATTTTTCAAATCGGCAAACGGTTTTAAGTCAATCACAAATGTATTTTTTCCGTTGCTTAATTGGACGAGTCTTAAAATGCCTTCGTAAGGATCGAGTGCTGTTGTTTCGGTGTCAAAACCTAAATATTCTTCCGCAGAAAGCGCATCGCAAGCCTTTTTGATGCTTTCAGCATCGGAAATGAGTTCAAAATAAAGTTCCATATCTTTATAATTGTAAATGGTCGGCGAATAATTGTTAATCGGTGAAATTAAAACCGCGATTGATATGTCTAAAAATTCAATCATTTTCGTCAATCGGGGGGTTAATAAATGTCAATTTCGATTTAATTTCCGCACATTTTATTTTGTTCTGGAAAAAATTGACTATTTCGCGTTTTTAGGTTGGAAAAATAAGAAGTTTTAGGTGTATGCTTATATGTTAATGTTTGAGGCGAAAGTCTTTCTTTAGCAAAATCTCTAGCGGTTTTTTAGAGAATCAAGCTCTCCTTTTCAAACACCAATTTAAGATACGAATTTAATACGGAAAATTTAATATAAAATGGCATTTAAGTCTTTGTTTAGTTTATTTTCGAGTGATTTGGCGATTGACCTCGGCACGGCAAATACGCTTGTTTATGCAAAAGGTCGTGGCATCGTTGTCAGCGAACCTTCGATTGTGGCAATTAATAAAGTTACGAATCAGGTTGAAGCAGTCGGACGCGACGCGAAGGAAATGCTCGGCAGAACGCCGGGAAATATTGTGGCAATTCGTCCGATGAAGGACGGCGTGATTGCAAATTTTGAAGTTACGGAAAAAATGTTACAGCATTTTATCCGCAAAGCGCACAACGGTAAATCGTGGGTGCGTCCGCGTGTGGTCATCGGCATTCCGTCGGAGATTACGCAAGTTGAAAGACGTGCCGTAGAAGATTCGGCGTATCGTGCAAAAGCGTCGGAAGTTTATCTCGTTGAAGAAGCGATGGCAGCTGCAATCGGCGCAGGTTTGCCGATTACCGAACCGCACGGAAATATGGTCGTTGACATCGGCGGCGGCACGACGGACATCGCGGTTATTTCACTTTCGGGCATCGTTTATTCACGC
>CALMEH010000048.1 GCA_937863115.1 uncultured Acidobacteriota bacterium | reverse complement strand
GCTTTGCTTCCGGGTTTCGGGTTTAATAATCTTTCTTCAATCGTGCGTTTCATACGTTTATTTTACGGCAATTCGAGCGCGTTTGCACGTTTTTCGGTTCTTGGATTTTTTGATGTATCGTCGCGGTAGATTGCGCTTTCCCATTCGCCATACATTGCGTTTGGAATGACGATAAATTTATTTCCCCATAAATTTTTGGCTTTGTCGGTTTCGGCAAATCTTTCCATCACGGATTTGTTTTCAAAAACGTCTGACAAATCATTTAAATTATCGCCGATCAGCGAAACGATTCGATAAGTTTTTTCGATGTCGTCGCGGCGCGGTTCTTTAGTCGAAACCGGTTTGCCGTCTTGCCCAAGCACACGCAAAAGCACGTTTTCGCTCGTTATATCGGGAAATCCGACGGCTTTCAAATTATCAATCGTGGCTTGAAGTTGCGGGTCTTTATCACGGTTTGAAACGTAGAAAATCCGCACATTTTTTTCTTTCGCGTAATTTGCAAAATCAACCGCGCCCGGAATCGCTTTTGCCTTTCGCATTTCGCCCCACGCATACCAACTTTTCAGTTCAAACGGCAGATTATTTTTCGCGCTAATGGCTTGCGCGGGCGAATTATCGAGCATTGTTTCGTCAATATCAACCACGATTGCACGCGGTTTTTTGCGTTCGATTTTCGGCAGTTTTTTCTTTGATTTATCGTCTGCGTCAATTCCGATTTTTGCCCAATTAAACGCTTGCAAACACAAAGCGCGATATTCCGACGCTTTTTGCTGAAACAAAATCGCGGCGATTTGATATTCATACTCGGATTTTATCGCCGTCTGTTGCTGTGCCGTCGAATGTGTCGCAAAATAAGTTGTAATGACGGACGCGAAAACGAGTCCGAAGATTAGAAGATAGTTTTTAGTTTTCATAGACAAAGAAATTATGCCCGAAAACGCAGAAGAAAAAAACATTGCGGAAGAAAAATCCGAAAAAAATGACGAAAACGAAGAGCGAAGTTATTATTATGACGATGCTTGCGGTTATGAAATTTATCAGCCGGATGAAGAAATAGAAGAAAATGCGTGAAAAACTGTCAACATATCTGCTAAAATCTTGAAAGCCTTCTGAAAGCTATGCCAAAGCGAATCTATCCGAAAATTTTTCTCCTGTTTTGCCTTCTGTTTTTCGCAAGCGTTGGACTCCGCGCCCAATCCGCGCCGAATCTTGTTTTGAATCAAGAAATGGAACGCGAAATAAAAGGTGGCGAAAAGCAGTTTTTTATGGTGCAAATCGGCACGAATCAAACCGCAAAAGTTGAAATTGAGCAAAAGGGAATTGATGTTTCGCTCTCCGCTTTCAAACCCGATGGCGAAAAATTTATCGAATCGGAAAGCCCAAGCGGACTTTTGGGAAAAGATTCGATTTTGGTAACGGCGGCGGCGGATGGCGCGTATAAAATCGAAGTTTCTCCGGCGGATTCGCGTGCGCCTGTCGGCAAATATTTCATCAAATTAACCGAAATTCGCGCAACCGTTTCGCAAGATTTTGAAATCAACGCGGCGGGAATGAATATTACGCGCATTGCCAATGAAACTAATGTTTTGCGGCAAAAAGGCACACGCGAGGCACGACGCGAAGTTTTAGTAAAATTTCAAGAAATCATTCGTCTTTCAAAAATAAAACAAGACAAAGTTTGGGAAGTTGTCGCGCTTATTTCGAGCGGTTTGATTTATGAACAACTCGGCGAATTTCAAACTTCGGTTGATTTTTATTTGCGAGGTTTAACGCTTTCGCGTGAAATCGGCAATCGGCAATATGAAGGCTCGGCGTTGAATAATTTGGCGGTTAATTACAACACTTTCGGCGAATATGAAACCGGAATTTTCTATCTTAATCAAGCTCTCGAAATCCAACGCGAAACGGGCAATCGGCGTGGCGAAGCGATAAATTTGAACAATCTCGGAATGTCGAATTATCTGCTCGGAAATATGCCGAAAGCGAAAGAATTTTTTGAAAAATCGTTAGTCATTCGGCGCGAAACCAAAGACCAAAAAGGCGAGGGAAATATTCTTAGCAATCTCGGAATGGTTGCCGAACAAAGCAGTGAATATGCAAAGGCGATTGAGTATTTCGATCAATCGCTGACGTTGCGCCGTGCAACCAGCGACAAGACAGGCGAAGCGACGACTCTGCGCGGTTTGGGCAAAACTTTGTGGCTTTCGGGCGACAAATTGAAAGCGGCGGAAACTTTTGAGCAAGCAAATATTTTGGCGCGAAACATCGGCGACAGGCGCGTTGAAGCCGATACTTTTTATTGGTTGGCGATTGTCGAAAAGCAACGCGAAAATCTGCCGAAAGCGTTTGAAAACATCGAAAATGGCTTGCAAATTATCGAACAAATTCGCGGCGAAATCGTCAACCCCGAACTCCGCGCTTCATATTTTTCGACCGTTCAGCAATTTTACGAATTTTACACCGAATTGCTCGTTTCGCGTTACGAAAAATCGAACGACGAACGCGACATCGCGTTGGCTTTGGAGATGAGCGAACGTGCGCGAACACGAAGTTTAACCGAACTTTTGCAGGAAGCGCGAATTAATTTTCGTCAAAATGTTGATGAAAAATCACTCGAAAAAGCGCAAGAATTGCAAGATGCGCTGAACGCGAAATATCGTCAGCGGACGCAGATTTTGAGCGGCAAACCGACCGAAGAGCAAATTGCCAAAGTTACGAATGAAATAAATTCTCTCAAAACCGAACTCGAAAATCTGCAAATAAAAATCCGTCGGGAAAATCCGCGCTACGCCGATTTGACGCAAGGCACAAGCATTTCGGCGAAAGAAATTCAAGCTCTTTTGGACGATGAAACCGTTTTGCTCGAATACAAATTGGGCGAAAAACGCTCGTTTTTGTGGCTTGTTACCAAGGATTCGATTGAAATTTTTACAATTCCTTCACGGAAAGTTATTGAATCAACCGCGAAAGATTTTTATACTTCAATTATTTCACGCGACAAAACGAAGGAAACTCGAACGGCAGAATTGTCGGAAAAGTTAAGTAATACTTTATTTGGACTTGTTGAAAAAGAAATCCAAAACAAACGTCTGGCAATCGTTGCGGACGGTGTTTTGCAATACATTCCATTTGCTTCGCTTCAAATTTCAAATTCCAAATCTAAAATTTCAAATTTAATCGAAACGAATGAAATTGTAGTTTTGCCGTCGGCGAGTGTTTTGGCGGAATTGCGGCGAAATTCGGTTACTAAAAAAACGCCCACGAAAACTTTGGCAATTTTTGCCGACCCGATTTTTGAGCCGAATGATGTCCGTCTGGCGAAAAAATCAACGGAAAAATCAACGCAAGTTGGTAAAATTTTGCGTGATTTTAATCTGGGCGAAAATCTGCCGCGTCTGCTTTCATCGCGTATCGAAGCGCGAAATATTTCTGCTTTTGCCGGAAAAAATCAATCGGCTTTGAATATTGATTTTGATGCCAACCGCGAAAATGCAACGAGCGAAACGCTTTCAAATTATCGGATTTTGCATTTTGCGACACACGGTTTTCTCGACACTTCGCGCCCCGAACTTTCCGGTTTGGTTTTATCGCTTTACGACAAAAACGGCAAGGCGCAAGACGGATTTTTGCGGCTTAATCAAATTTATAACTTAAATCTTAACAGCGATTTAGTTGTTTTGAGCGCGTGTCAAACCGCGCTCGGCAAAGACGTGCGCGGCGAAGGTTTGATTGGGCTGACACGCGGTTTTATGTATGCCGGAGCAAAGCGAATTGTCGCAAGTTTGTGGAAGGTTGACGATGCCGCGACTGCCGAATTTATGAAACGATTTTATCAAAATCACTTACAAAAAAATCTCCCGCCCACCGCCGCGCTTCGAGCCGCACAAATCGAAATGAAACAAATTCCACGTTTTAGCTCGCCATATTTCTGGGCTGGATTTACGCTTCAAGGCGAATGGTTGAATAATAAATAAAGCCGTTGAGTTTTCACGAATCGGCGCGAAAACTCAACGACTATAAAATCCGGTTATTACGTTTAAGGAGCAAAAGCCGAAGACACGGGTTTGTCGCCCGAAATGCCGAATTGCTGAATCAAACTTCCTGCCGTTGAGCGATTTACAAACCAAGTCGCATTTGTCGGGCGGAAAACTGCCGCGTCCGCTTTACCGTCGCCATCATAATCGCCGGGCGCGGGCGTGTCGCCGGTTGCGCCGAATGGGAACGAATAAAATGATGAATCTTCCGAGCGCAGAACAAACCAATTTCCGTTTGAAGGTCGCCAAACGGCAACGTCCGCCTTACCATCGCCCGTGAAATCGCCTTGCACGGGTTTGTCAGTTGAATTTCCAAACTGAAAGGCAACAACGGACGAGTTCGAACTATTTTGCCGCCACCATTCCGCACCGCTCGCGCCGTTTGCGCGGAAAATTGCAATGTCCGCTTTGCCGTCGCCGTCATAATCGGCAATTGCCGGAATGTCTGTCGCTGCGCCAAATTGCTGGATTGTCGTGCCGCCTGAAGATTTTGAAATATACCAAGTCGAGTTTGAAGGACGAAAAACTGCTGCGTCTGCTTTTTTGTCGCCGTCAAAATCGCCAACGGTCGGAATGTCGGTTGAAGTTCCGAACGGGAACGAGAAGAACGAAAAATCTTCGCTTCTGAGGACAAACCAACTGCCCGTTGACGGACGGAAAAAGGCGATGTCTGTTTTGCCGTCGCCGTCATAATCGGCAGGCATAATACGGTCGGAATTTACGCCGAATGTTGTGGCGAAAGTCGAATTGTCGCCGCTTCGATTTATCCACCATTGACCGTTTGACGGGCGAAAAATGCCGATGTCTGTTTTGCCGTCGCCGTCGAAATCGAACGCGGTGTTGCCGATGTCAAAAATATAAGCCGCGCCTTCGTCAACATTTGAGCCGATATTGGCAGAGTTTGCTCCGACAATTACCGTTTCGCCCGAAATTGCTACCGAATTGCCGAAAGAATCGCCGGATGCTCCGTCGCTTGCCGTCAATTTTTGTTGTTCTGTCCAGACCGAATTAACCCGCTTGAAAATATATGCCGCGCCTCGATTGTTAGCAAATCTGGCACCGATAGCTATTGCGCTGCCCGTAACCGAGACGATAGAAACGCTGATTCCAAACCCATCGTTGTTACCTCCGTTAGCGGTAATCAATTTTTGCGACTGCGACCACGCGCCGATTTGTGAACGATTAAAAACATACGCCGAACCTTGACTTTTATTTTTTCCGATGTCGTTTCGCCACGCACCGACGACGGCGATTGTGCCGGAAATAGTGTTGGTCATATCAACACTAACTCCGAAATAGTCGTCTTCCGTGCCGTCGTTTGCGGTCAGTTTTGTCTGTTGTGTCCAATTCGTGCCGCTGCGATTGAAAACGTATGCCGAACCTTGATTTGTATTTGCACCGATGTCGTCGCCGGCGGATCCAATAATAACAGTATTGCTTGAAATGGCGACACTATTGCCAAAATAGTCATCGGTTGCGCCGTCATTCGCCGTCAATTTGGCTTGTTGCGCCCAAGTCGTGCCATTGCGGACAAAAATATATGCCGAACCTTGATTTGCATTTGAACCTATTTGGTCAAACTGAGAACCAATGACGACGGTATCGCCGGAAATTCCGACACTTTTACCGAAATTATCGCCTGTTGCTCCGTCATTGGCGATGAGTTGTTGCTGTTGCGACCACACCGTGCCGTTACGAAGGAAAATATATGCCGAGCCTTGATTTACATTTATATTGATATTATCGCCGATAGCACCGACGATGACGGTATCGCCGGAAATAGCAACACTCGTGCCAAAGTTATCGCCCTCTGTGCCGTCAAATACCACGAGCTTGGCTTGTAGTGTCCAAGTCGTGCCGTTGCGAACAAAAATGTATGCCGCGCCTTGATCGGCATCTGAGCCAATATCTTCTCCATAAGCTCCGATAACCGCCGTATCGCCGGAAATCGCCACGCTCGTTCCGAAAAAATCCTCCGCGTCGCCGGCATTTCCCGTTAGTTTTTGATGTTGAACAAAAAGCAAATCGGATTCAGAAGGATTTTCGGCGTTTACTGCTTTCACCGCTTCTGCCAGAGAATCGTAACTGTTCGTTTGTTTCAGATATTCCATTGCCTTTTCGTTTCGCAAATCTTCGCCGCGCACGACTTTTTGAAAACCGTCGGCGAACACGAACATCACAGCTAAAATTAAAATTGCCAAATAATATTTTTTCATTGATTTAACCTCTTTCTTTAGTTCGGCAAAAGGCGAACTATCATCAAATAGTCGTTAAAGATACCCGCGACCACCATTTTGTCATCCGTTTGAATGGCGGCTTGTGCAAAATCACTCATTAATCCGCTCAAGTTTGAACAGTAGTTTGTTTCCATCGTGAAAGGATCAAGTTC
>CALMEH010000047.1 GCA_937863115.1 uncultured Acidobacteriota bacterium | reverse complement strand
CCGCCATATTTGCCTCGCCCGCAAATTTTGCGGCGGTTGTGTCAACATTTTTCGGTTCTTTCAAATCTGCCGAGGTTTTTTTCCCAAGTTCCCCCGCTACCGTGTAAGCGCCACGATTGCGAAGCGAAACTTCGCGTTCTTTTTTTGCATCCTCAAAGGTTTTTGGAATGGCTTCGCCGCGGCGCAAAATGAAAATTCTCCCTTTATAACTTACCGGCGCGGTAATTGTGTTCGGCTGCATTTTCACGAGTTGCTGATACGGATCGTCCGCTTTGGTTGAATCTTCTTTAACGAGTCCGGGCAATTTTCCGCCAACTCCGGCTGTTCCCGGATTTTCCGAAAAACCTTTGGCAACTTCCGCAAAAGTTTCCGCAGTGATGCTTTCGCCGTTTTTCTTCAAACGCTCGATAACTTGCGCGGCTCTTTCCATTACGCGGGCTTCATCGTCCGGTTTCGGAATTCGCAGAACAATTTCCTGACCTTCAACGCCTTTGTATTTCTTATCTTCCGGCACGTTTTGATATTCGGCTTGCAAATCGGCATCGGTCAAAGTCATTTTTTCGCCGACTTTCGAGGTATTCAAAAAGATGTATTTGACCTTTTTCTGTGGTTGGCTGATGTAAAAAGTTGCTTTATTTTTCTCGAAATAAGCCTTTAATTCCTCATCGCTCGGTGTCAAAGTTTGTGCGATGTCGCTTGCCACAACCGGAATGTAAGTTAAATCGAATTTCGTATTTTTGCGCTGATAATCTTTGACAACTTCATCTTCCGAAGCCGTAACGCCCGATGTCAGAAAGGCTTCGAGTTTTTGTGCGCTGATTGAATCGCGCAAACTTTCTTCAAATTTCGCCACGCTTCCGGCTTGACCGGCGGCGTATTGCTCATATTTTGCCTGATCGAATGGTTTGCCTTCTTCGGGTTTGAAATTCTCGCGGATATAATTGGCAAGTTCCAAATCCGACGCGGCAAAGCCCAATCTTTTCGCTTCGATCCGCATAATCCGTTGGCTAATCATCGGATTAAGCATAAATTTCGCGGGAAACTGACTTCCGCGGCTTTGCATAATCGTCGCCATTTCGCCAACTGTAATGCGTTCACTGCCGACTTTCGCCACCGCTTCATTGCTTCGCGTCAAATCATCTTGCGGATTCGTATTCGAGGGCGCGTAAAAAAGGATCAAACTCGCCACCATAATGACGGCAAAAATTAAAAGAACAAAATTGCGTGTTCTTTCCAAACGACTAAAAAACTTTAACATCTCTTATTACCTATTCGATTTTGAAGATAAATTGTCTATTAGGACAAACCGTGATTTTAGCAAGAAAACAGTCCAAAGTCCAAAGTCTAAAGTCCAAAGTTAGGCAAGTAATAGAACATATTCGCCGATTTTAACCTTTGGACTTTGGACTTTGGACTTTGGACTAGGCTATTTTATTCTTTATGACACCTATCGAATACCCGTTTTGGGCTTGGGTTACATTTTTCTCCATCGTTTTGGTTGCGCTTTTTGTTGACATCGGAATTGTCAACCGCAAAGCGCACGCGCCATCGCGCAAGGAAATATTTATTTGGAGTGCGGTTTGGATTTCGCTTGCGCTTGCTTTCAACGGTTTTGTTTATTGGATGGTCAACAGCCATTTCAATAATCACGATCTGGCGATAACGAAGGTCAAGGAATATCTGACCGGCTATCTCATCGAACTTTCGCTTTCGGTTGATAATCTTTTCGTGTTTTTGCTGATTTTCAATTTCTTTAAAGTTCCGAAAAAATATCAGCATCGCGTTTTGTTCTGGGGCATTATGGGCGCACTTTTGCTGCGTATGGTAATGATTTTTGCCGGTGCGGAATTGGTTGAGCGGTTTCATTGGATAATTTACATTTTCGGCGCATTTCTCGTCTATACAGGATTGATGATGTTTCGCAACGAGGAAGATAATTTTGAACCGCACGAAAGCGGAATCGTCAAATTTGCGACGAAATTTATCCGAATCTCGAAACATTACGACGGAGATAAATTTTTTGTCGTCAAAGACGGCGTGCGGACGGGAACACTTCTTTTACTGGTTTTAATTACAGTCGAATTTACCGATTTGATTTTCGCGGTTGATTCGATTCCGGCAATTTTCGGGATTACAACTGACCGTTTTATCGTTTATACTTCAAATATTTTCGCTATCTTAGGTTTGCGAACGTTTTTCTTTCTTTTGGCAGACCTTGCCGACCGTTTTCATCTGTTAAAATACGGTTTGGCTTTTATCTTAACTTTCATTGGCGTAAAAATGCTCTTGCCACTTTTGGCACAAGGTTTGATAATGTTTATGGGCGATGCAAATACTTCAGCGTTCGCCGAGTTTTTGCGAAGTTATCTGAATCACGATTACAAACAAATGGAAATCAACATTTCTCTCGCTGTAGTCGTTATTTCATTAGTAATTTCCGTAATTTTATCGTTAATCGTTTCGAGTAAGCCGAAGTCGGAAGAAGCCATTGAAGAATAAAGAAAGCTAGAAAGTGAGCGACAAACAATACCGCAAATTTTACGTTGATTGGTGGAACATCAAGCGCAGCACCGTTTATGGATTGGTGAGCGTTGTTGTCATTCTTACTGTTTTCATCGGCGGCGGTTGGTGGCTTTATAAAAACGATTTTTTTCTGGCGAAAACAACCGTTGACGACATTCCGCGGGATGCGGCGCGGATTATTTCTTTTGAAGGCGACGTGCGTGTTACCCGCGCTTCGACACGCGAAACTATTATTGTAACGAAAACGACTTATGTTTCTGCCGGCGACACCGTGCAGACGCAATCGGACGGACGGGCGCAAATTCAGATGATTGACGGTTCGGTTTTGACAATTCGCCCGAACAGCACGATTGTTATCCGCGACAGTTCGACGCTTTTCGGCGGCAAAAACGTGCGTGTCGCGGTTGATGGCGGACAGATTAACGTCAAAACCGAAGACCAACCTGCCGACACTGAAAACGTCGTCGAAGTGCGCGAATCGGAAAACAAAATTTTATCGCAAACGGATGCGAGCTGCGGCGTAAAACCGAATACGGACAGCGGCGAAATACGCGTCAGTCGCGGCGGTGTCGAATCAAATTCCGGCGGCGAGAAAAAAGTCATTCAGGAGGGTGAATTTGCGGCGGTTGCAAACGGTAAAATCGCTACAAAGGAAAACATTCTTCAATTTCCGAAAATTATTTCGCCGACTTCGCAAGACGCGGTTCAAGCACTTTCGAGCGGAAACGCAGACGTAAATTTCCGTTGGGAAAAACCTTCAGGCGCGATTCAAAGTTATCATTTACAAATTTCAAAATCGCCGGTTTTTGTTGCGGATACGCTGGTTTTTGAGCGAACTTCTCTGACCGATTCAAATTTTACTGTCGCCAATCTCGCGCCCGGAACGTATCATTGGCAAGTTCGCGCTGTCGCAAGTTCGGGACAAATCAGCGATTGGAGCGAGAAAATTCGTTTTACAATCAACAAAGGCACTTCAAATCAAGGCATAAATGTTACGGATTGGAATGTTGATAAACTCGGCGGAAAAATTTACCGCATCAGCGGCAAAACGCAATCGGGCGCAATCGTCCGCGCCGCCGGACGCGAAGTTTTCGCCGGTTCTGACGGCTCGTTTTTAATCCAAATCAGTTCAAGTTCAGACCGCATAACGGTCGAAGTAAGCGATGAACGCGGCAACAAGAGCAGTTATGCAATTTCTCTAAGCACGGCAAAGGTTTTGAAGCATACTAATTGATGTTGCAGAAAATGAATATCAATCTCAAATATGGAAAATCACAAATTTCTTTCGATTTCGACGAAAATCAGTTTGAAATTTTGGGAAACGCCAACCAAAAATCGGTGCTTTCCGATTCAGAACTCGGCGCAAGATTTGATAATCCGATTGATTCAAAACCGCTTGAAGAATTGATAAACGCGGGCGAAACCGTTTTGATTGTCGTGCCTGACGCGACGCGCCAAACGGCTTGCGCTTCGATTGTAAATCTGCTCGTCCGGCGTTTGATTGCGAATGGCACGCAACCTTTTGAGATAAATATTATTTTTGCCACGGGCATTCACCGCCAAGTTACGACAGCCGAAAAAAGCGAAATCCTCTCGCCGTTTATCGTTCAGCGCATCAAAATGCTTGATCACAAAGCGAAAGATTTAATGCAAATCGCCGGACTTGAGTCAAAACAATTTATCAATTTCGGCGAAGAAAATGGCATTCCAATCGAACTCAACCGCGTTTTACACGAATTTGATCACACGATAATTGTTGGCGGCATTTCGTTTCATTATTTTGCAGGTTTTACGGGTGGACGAAAATTGATTTGTCCCGGGCTCGCCTCCGAACGAACGATTTCCGCAACGCATAAACTTGCTTTCGATTGCGAAACAAAATCACGGCGCGAAGGTGCCAGCACAGGAATTTTAAAGGGAAACGTAGTTCACGAAGCATTTATGAATGTTGCCAAACACGCCAAACCGACATTTTCTTTTAACACAATCGTCAATGAAAACGGCGAAGCAACGGAAATGTTTTGCGGCGATTGGATTTCGGCACACGAAACGGCTTGCGCTGTTTATGCAGCCGAAAATACAATCGAAATTACCGAAAAACGTGATTTGGTCATCGTTTCTTGTGGCTTTCCGTTCGATGTAAATTTGATTCAAGCGCACAAAGCCGTCGAAACCGCTTCACACGCTTGCACGGATGGCGGAACAATCATCTTTTTAGCCGAATGCGCCGGCGGTGTAGGCAGAAAAGATTTTCTAAATTGGTTTGATACCGAAAACTCGTTCGGACTCGCCGAAAACCTCTGCCGAAATTACCAAGTCAACGGTCAAACCGCGTGGAGTTTATTGCAAAAAGCCGAAAGATTTCAAATCAAAATCATCACTTCGCTTTCGGAATTTGAAACAAGCAAAATGCGGCTCGAAAAAATAAATTCATTAGACGAAATGAAGTCAATAATTAACGAATCCGAGAAAGGTTACATCATTCCGTTTGGTGCGAAAAACCTGATTAAAGTTCAATAAAAGAAGGCTTCGGAAAATTTTCCGAAGCCTTCTTTTTGTCATTTTAAACAACTTTACGGATTGGTAATCAGATAGGGCGAAGTTGCCGGCTGGTCAGTCGATGTTCCCCAATTTTGGATACCGAATGTAGCGTATGTTCCGTTAGTGCTGTTGGTATAATACCAAGTGCCGTTTGACGGACGAAAAACGGCGAAATCCGTTCGTTTGTCGCCGTCATAATCAGCCGGTTGCGGAATATCACCACTCAAACCCCAGTTAAATCCCGCAAGCGCGGTTGCGCCGGGGAGATTTCCCGCCGTCAAAGAACTGCGAAGATATTGCCAAGTGCCGTCGCTCGGACGAAAGACAGCAATATCGGTTCTGGCATCGCCGTCAAAATCGCCGGAAACCGCACGGTCAGCGGTTGCACCAAAAGTAACACTGTTACCGCATTGCGGTGTTGCCGTGCCGCAACCGTAAAAGAATCCGTAATTGAAATTACTGTTTAAGATATACCATTGTTTGTTTGCGCCGGAATTGCGGACAATGCCGAAATCTCCGGACAAATCGCCGTCATAATCACCTGTAATCGGTTGATCGCCGTTTTGTCCCCAAGTTTGATATTGAACCGTGCTTGTTGCCGAGCGCAAAATATACCAAGTTCCGTTTGAAGGTCGCCAAACGGCAACGTCGGTTTTGCCATCTTTGTCATAATCATTCGGCACGGGAACATCGCCCGATGCGCCGAATGGAACATAAGTTACATTCGACTGCGGAGCGGTTTGGCTCGTTGAATAATACAAGGTGCTGGTTGAAGGACGATATGTGCTGACATCAGTTTGACCATCGCCTGTGTAATCTCCTGCGGTGATGATGTCGCCATTCAAACCGAAAAGCAAGTTGTTCGTGCCGCCCGCCGAGTTTAAAACGCTCCAAGTTCCGGTGCTGGGACGAAAATATGTCGGGTCGGCTTTGCCATCGTTTGAGCGGTCATAACCGGCTTGGCGGCAACCCGTTCGATAAGTCAATTTGTAGCTGTAAGATGTGCAAACGCCTGTTCCGACGGCAGCTACGCCGTGAACGACAATCGTGAATGACGCGCCTGCCGCAACTCTGAAACTCAAAGTTCCTGTGCCGACGGTGCTGAATCCCGGTTTGCCGATGACGTTAGTATTAGTATTTGCCGGATCAAAGGTGGAATAAGCATTTACCTGCGTCGAGTTGTTAGCCGTTCCTCCGCATCCGGTCATATCATACTCGACAGTTACACAAGCCTCTGCGCCGGTCGGATTCGTGTAATTATACGAATCATAGCTGAAAGTTCCGGCAACCGGAGCCGCCGTCGGTGCGCCGCCTGTGCAGCTTGACGGAACGCCGTCACGATTTATGCGTCCGGTTTGAGAAGTATCCCCTGCGGTAATTGAACCTGTTTGCACAATAGGCGTGCCGTTTGGCAGACAAACGTATTGTCCTAAAGCAATTTGGCTAGCCATTAAAGTTACGGCGTAAAAAAGAATAGCGGAAACAAAGGATTTTGTTCCGAAACGAAAAATTTTCATAAGACTTTCTCCTCCAAATAAAATTAAATTTGTAAATATTTACAGCGTTTAACGAAAGATGATTAAAAAATACGCCTTTTCACGAAAGATTACAACTTATTTCTTGCAAACAAAGGGCAAATCCTAATTTTTTGCATAAAATAAAAACGTGCCCGGTGCTTTTATTTTGTATGCGTCGAATCTGAAAGAAGTTATCTTATATCATTTCGGTGCAAAATATCTGATAAAAAACCGGCTGCCCTAAAATACTTCCAAACATTTGAATTTTTTGCGGTTTAACACATTTTTTGTTGCGTTATTCCTTAAATTTTCTTAACATATTCTAGCTAAAGTAATTTCAAAATTTACGAACGAATTGTGGATGTAGGGAAATCTATTTTTCACTGCATTCGGCAAAATCTATTTTAATTTTAAGGAGAAGGTTGATGAGAGAAAATAAAACTATCAATAAATTGTTTAGAATAAATGCTTTGACGGCATTTTTGTTGTTTATCGCGGCAGCGGCAAACGCACAGATTATCTATGACAACGGCGGACTAGCGACAGGTGCGACATCAAAGTCAGGCGTTGCTGCGCCAGCCGGAACGCAATGGAGCGAAGCGCAAAATAATCAAGGCGACACGACTTCAAGCAATACGACCGGCGGTGTCGGATGTCAAGTTATCGGCGCGGCAACAAACAATCGTTGCGCGGATGATTTTACAGTTCCCGTCGGTGAAACATGGACGGTTTCGTCTGTCGTAACTTTTGCGTATCAAACCGGATTTGCAGGTGGAACAAGCCCGATTGTCGGCGCAACTTTAAGAATTTGGAGCGGTTTTCCGGGCGCAGCGGGCAGCACCATTGTTTTTGGTGATACGACCACAAATCGTTTGGGAAGTTCGACTAACTCAAATCTGTTTCGTATTTTTAATACGACAACACCTGCTCCGGGAACGGTTCCGGGAACAACGCGCATCATTTGGCAAAATACAATAAATGTTTCGCCGAGCGCAGTTTTGCCCGCCGGACATTATTGGGTTGACTTCCAAACTGATTCGGGAGCAACGACCGGAAACTTTGCGCCTTCGATCACAATTCCGAACACACGTGGCGCAATGGTTTATAACGGATTACAAAACATTAACGCAGCAGGTTGGTTGCCTCTCATTGATACCGGAAACCCGGCAACGGCAGCAGACTATGGCGTTGATTTTCCGTTTAAAATCAACGGCACGATTGCCGGAACAATCGGAACACGACGTTCGAGAACCGTTGATTTCAATGGTGACAATAAAACCGATTTTGCTGTGGCGAGTTCAGCTAACGCAACATCGCAAACAACTTGGCAAATTCGTGACAGCACGGGCGCAACCAGCGGTTTTGCTTGGGGCTTAGGTGTCGGATTTGCAGGTGGCGACATCGCTACGCCGGAAGATTTTGATGGCGACGGCAAAACCGATATTGCCGTTTGGCGACCGGGCGCGGCAACCGTTGCACGATTCTTTATTCTACAAAGTGCAACCAACACCGTCCGCATCGAACCTTTCGGACAAACAGGTGATGACCCGTCAGTTGTTGATGATTACAATGGCGACGGCAATGCAGATGTCGCAGTTTATCGGGACGGCGGCGTAGGTCAAAGCACATTCTTTTACCGCACAATGGCAGGCGGACCTGTTACATTTGCACCTTGGGGATTAGGCGGCGACAAACCTGCACCGGGCGATTATGATGGCGACGGCAGAGCCGATTTAGCAGTCTTCCGCAACGAAGCAGGTGCGGCACGCCATTTCCATCAAAGAAGCACACAAGGTTTCGTAACTGTTCAATTCGGATTGTTCACCGATAAATTTGCCGGTGGCGATTATGACGGAGATAACAAAACCGATATTTGTATGGTCAGAGCTAACGGTGGAGTTTTTGATTGGTATATCTTCCGAAGCAGTAACGGTGTAACATTTACAACCGGTTCTTTGGGCGGTTTCGGAAATCCGACAACTGATGTTATTGTTCAAGGCGATTATGACGGTGATAACCGCACGGACTTCGGAGTTTGGAGAACTTCAGCGACAGACAACGGAGTTTTCTTCCTTGCACCGACAAACAGCGGTATGGGCGGAACAAAATGGGGAAGCACGGGCGGAACTTTAACAACGCCTGATTATCCTGTGGCAAACTATAATGTTCACTAAAACATCTGAACAATAAAAAACGCGCCTGATGCTTTTTGCAAAAGGCGCGTTTTTTATTTGTATTTTCCGTTTATTTAGGGTCAGGCGATGAAATTTTCTTAATTTCAAAAGTTCGTGCAATCGAATCAGTTTGATTGCGAATCGAGCGGAGTTTGTCGCGTTCGCCTGTAAAGCGCAGAACATAAACGGTCGTGTCATTTGACTTGAGAAAATAAAATCTGCCGCTCATATTTCGCGCCGAGCGGATGTATTCAAAATTAAAAACTCTGCCCGAAAGCGCACCGCCGAATTGTTCGTCTTTTCCGGCAACATAGCCTTGCATAAATTTGAGTTTGCTTTCTTCCGCCGCAATCGTTTCGGAAACGAGTTCGTCTGCCTTGACGGTCAATTTGCGAACTTCTAAAAACCCATCCATTTTATCGCCATAGACGTATTCGACATTCGGATTTATTTCCGAAGGGTTCGCCGCTATTTTCCACGTCGGATTGGGCAAATCAAAAGTATATTCGACATTTGCATCTGAAAAAGTTCTGGTTTGCGCCAAAATCGAAACCGCCAGAAATGCACCGATAGCTAAAGAAAAGAAAAACTTGGATAATTTCATTTTTATAAATTCCTACTTCTCAAAATAAAGAATTATTCTAATCTATTTTTCGGAAAACCGCGATTTATTAGTTGTCAGTTGTCAGTTGTCAGTTGTCCATCGTTTTATTTTTTCCGTCAACGGACAACTAACAACTGACAAAGGACGAACAATTTTTTTTTCAGCCTTTTCGATTTTTCAAACGTCTAACTTAACGGACAGTGAAAGCATTTATAAATTTCAGAGGTAAAATGTAATGATAAAAAAAATCTCTTTTTTGCAGAAAATAACAGCTTTTTTGATGGTTTGGGCAGTTTTCAGCCCGATGCTCTTGACGGCAAAAAACATCAATCAAATAAACGGAAAAAAATCGCTCACGGAAACGCAGAAAATTATTCACGTTCTCAATCGTTTGGGCTTCGGCGTGCGTTCGGGCGATGTTGAAAAAGTTAAATCAATCGGGATTGATAAATACATCGAACAGCAATTAAATCCTTCGACGATAAATGATTCGACAGCAGATGCGAAGGTTAAAAATCTTCCTGTTTTAGCGATGTCGAACGAGGAACTTTTTGCGAAATATCCGAATCCGGGTGCGGTGATGACTGCCGTTGCACAGAAAAACGGTTTGCAACGCGACGATTTGATGGGGATTCGTCCGAATCAACAAAATCAAAACACGGACGAAATGAAAGAAAACCAGATGAGCGAAGCCGACAGGCAGAAATATCAAAAGGAAATCGCCGAAATGTATCGCAAATACAATCTCGGTCGCCCGAATCAAATCACCCAACAACTTATTTCTTCGCGTATTATTCGCGCAACTTATTCGGAACGCCAACTACAAGAAGTGATGGTTGATTTTTGGTCAAATCATTTCAACGTCTATTCCAACAAAGCCGCGACGCGCTGGTTTTTGCCCGAATATGACCGTGACGTGATTCGCCCGAACGCGCTCGGAAATTTTAAAGATTTATTATTAGCAACGGCAAAAAGTCCGGCGATGCTTTTTTATCTCGACAATTTTCAATCAATCTCGCCGAATGCAAACAATAATAATCAAGCTAACAATAATCGTCGGCGCAATCGTCTGATGCAAAATCAGCAAAATCAACAACAGCAACGTCAACAGCGAGGAATCAACGAAAATTATGCCCGCGAAATTATGGAACTTCACACATTGGGCGTTGACGGCGGATACACGCAAGAAGACATCCGCCAAGTTGCCCGCGCTTTTACAGGTTGGACGATTGTTGATGCCCGCGGGTATCGCCGCGCTTTTGCGGCAATGGCGAACGGAAAAACCGATCAACGCACCGAACGACAGATGCGCCAAGCCGGAATTCCGACTGATACGCCAAGCGGCACGTTTTATTTCAACGAACGCTGGCACGACGACGACACAAAAACCGTTCTCGGACAAAAAATCAACGAAGGCGGAATAAAAGACGGCTTAAAAGTTATCGAAATTCTTGTCAATCATCCTTCGACGGCGAAATTTATTGCACGAAAATTAGCAGTTAAATTTGTTTCTGACGCGCCGAGTGAAAAACTCGTAAATCGTGTTGCCGAAGCGTTTACGAAATCAAAAGGCGACATAAAAACAACGCTTCGCGCACTTTTTACGAGCGAAGAATTTTTCGCGGCGGAAAATTATCGCGCCAAAATTAAAACGCCGTTTGAATTATTGGTCAGTTCGATTCGCACGCTTGGCGCGGACACGAACGGTGGACAAGTTCAGTCGCTTTTGAACAAAATGGGCGAGCAACTTTACGGCTATCAAGCTCCGACAGGTTATCCCGACACGGCTGAAGATTGGGTAAATACGGGTGCATTGCTCGAAAGAATGAATTTTGCCGTTGCACTTTCGTCTAATCAAATTCCGGGAACACGGGTTGATTTGAAAAAGTTTGAAGCAAAGGAAAAAACGCAGATTTTAGAAAATTCTCTAGCGGCAATTCTTTACGGCGAAGTCAATCCGAACACGCGGACAATGTTGCTCAAACAAATCGAACAACCGCTGATTCAAACAAAATTAGATTCGGATATGGACGAGGACGACGGCGAAATGATGCAAGGCGGCGGACAAACTCGTCAAAATCGAACTCGCTTGAATGCGCCGAGCGGCAACGCCGAAGTTTTCAAAATCGTCGGTTTAATTTTGGGTTCGCCCGATTTTCAAAGGCAATAAGTATGGAGTCCCGCCTTTAGGCGGCTTCTGCCAGCGAAGCGCGGCGGAAGAAACACGCTAAAGCGTGAACTCCGAACAAGTGAGGTATAAATTTATGAACAGAAGATATTTTTTGAAATCCGGCGGAATCGCCCTTGCAAGTTTCGGTTTAATGTCGGTTGCGCCAAACTTTTTACAGCAATTTGCCAACGCGCAAACCTTGACGAAAGGCTTTGGCAAAAAGAAAACTCTCATCACGATTTTCCAACGCGGTGCGGTTGACGGTTTGAATATGGTCGTGCCGTTCGGCGAAAGCGAGTATTACAACCTTCGTCCCGGAATCGCCGTGCCGAAGCCAAATCAAACAAATGGCGCAATTGATTTGGACGGATTTTTCGGACTTCATCCGTCGCTCAAACCGTTTGAAACTTTTTGGAAAAATAAACAGTTAGTGGTAATTCATTCGGTCGGTTCGCCGGACAACACGCGCTCGCATTTCGACGCACAAGATTATATGGAAGCCGGAACGCCCGGAATTAAAGCAACCCGCGACGGCTGGCTGAATCGAACTTTGCAAGCGACGCAAAACGAAAAAGATTCGCCGTTTCGCGCCGTGGCGATGGGCGGACAAACGCCGCGCAGTTTAATCGGACGCGCTCCGACGATTGCGATGACAAATCTCGCCGATTTTTCGATTCGCGCGGGCGAATACACGAAATCGGTTTCGGGTGGTTTTGAAGACCTTTACCAAAGCAACGCCAAAGATTCTCTGGGCGAAAAAGGCGAAGAAACTTTTGAAGCCGTGAATTTTTTAAAGACGGTAAATCCGGCACAATACAAACCCGAAAACGGCGCGGTTTATCCAAATTCGTCTTTTGGGCGTTCGTTGCAACAAATCGCGCAACTGATAAAAGCCGGAGTAGGGCTTGAGGTCGCTTTTACCGACACGGGCAACGAACTTCGTTGGGACACACACGCCAATCAAGGCGGCGGACGCGGACAGCTTGCCAATTATCTGCGTGAATTCGGCGCGGCGATTACCGCTTTTGCAACCGATTTAGGCAAACAAATGGATGATGTCGTGATTTTAACAATGTCCGAATTCGGCAGAACTGCCAGACAAAATGGTTCAGGCGGCACGGATCACGGACACGGAAATGCAATGTTCGTTCTCGGAAATTCGGTCAAAGGCGGCAAAGTTTATGCTGATTGGAAAGGCTTAAAATCGAGCCAATTAAATGATGGACGCGATTTAGCCGTTACAACAGACTTCCGCGATGTGTTGGGCGAAATTGCCTTTAAACATTTAGGAAATAAGGACTTGAAAAAACTCTTTCCGAGTTATACGGACGCTTCGACAGCGAAATTTAAAGGGGTTTTGAGTTAAATTTTTAATCAATCATAACAAAAGCCGATGTTCACTTTTGAGCATCGGTTTTTCGTTTTGAGTTCCAACTGAAGTTGGAACTCAAAACAAAATTAAAAAGCGCAACTTTTTGGCAGTCGCGCTTTTGCTGGGGTAACTAGCAGGATTTAGGGACGGGGTTTGTTATCACTCGCTAATCGCAAGCAATATTGCTGGGGGATAATGAAAAGACCCAAAAGTCTTTAAAGATTGTGCGTCAAAATGTTTGCGTGCGCCGCAATCCAAACAGACGCGATAAGATTCTTTTCCATTGACTGTGAACGGGCGGCTCAAACTTTTGTGCCAGCAGCCGAACACTTTTCCGAATAAACCGATTTTTGCGCCAAATGCACCTTGTGTGCGGTTAATTTGCGTTTGTGCAATATAATTTTGTTCTAAAACCTTTTGCATTTCTTTTTCTCCTCACATTAAATTTCAATGCGACATTCACAATTTATAAGACGTTGCGCGGGAAGCGTTTTGCAATTTATTTGATGAAAATTTATTACATTAGTTTGCCTTTTTCATCTTGCTTACTTTAGATAATTTCTTTATTTCGCTAAAATCTTCCATAAAGATTCAGATAAATCAAAAAATTATGCCGAAAAAAATATTCAAAAAATTGTCGTTGCTTCTAATCGTCTTTGTTTTTGCGTTTCCCGCGCTCGCGTGGGACGACGTAGGGCATAAATTGAGTGGTTATATCGCTTGGCAAACAATGTCGCCGGACGTGCGCGAAAAAGTTATTAAAATCCTACGAAGTGCGCCCGAAGATTCGGATTTGGGCGTGCTTTATCCGGCAAGTTCGCGCTCCGATGCGGGAAAAAATCTCGAATTTTTTATGATCGCCACGACTTGGGCAGATATTATCCGCGACCGAGATTTTAAGGTTCGATACGAAAAATATCACAAAAGTAATTGGCATTATTCGGACACATTTTGGGCGCAAGAAAATAATCAAGTAAAAATTCTCGAAAAACCGAACGAAGAAGGTGGCAAAGCTGTTGAAAAATTATTTGAATTTGAAAAAATTTTGAAAGACGCGAACGCTTCAAATGCCGATAAAGCCGTTGCGCTGGCGTGGATTTTGCATCTCGGCGGCGACATTCATCAACCGCTGCACACTTCGGCGCGTGTTACTGAACTCGAACCGAAAGGCGACCAAGGAGGAAATACATTTTCATTGACTCCGAAAGAAACGCCGCGCAACCAACAAGTAAATTTGCATTGGTTTTGGGATTCGATTGTCGGGCGCAATGTTTCGCGCAAAAATGATGCTTGCGATGCGGATTATCTTGCACCTATCGGAAATCAAATGATGAAAAAATATCCGTTTGCTAAAACGCAAAATTCTTTGAGCATCGGAAAATTTGACGTTTGGCAACAGGAAAGTTTTAAAGTTGCGACGACCGAACTTTTCCCTTCGACGCTGATTCGTTTCCAATTGCCGACCGAAAATTACAAGAAAAATGCTTATAAAATTGCCGAAAAACAAATTTCGCTCGCAGGTTATCGGCTCGGCGCAATGCTCAATCAAATTTTCGGCGCAAATCAAACGACCGCCCAAACTCCGCCGTGCAAAATTATTCGCCGCGTGATGTATCCGGTTTCAAAAACTAACGACGGAAACCAAAAATTAGAAATTGGTTTGCTCAATCTTTGTCCTGCAAACAAAGGAATGGTTTCGCGTCCGATGATGGGAATGATGGTCAACGGCAAAATAGAAATGTTTGAATACGATGTCGAAAAAGTTTTCAAAACCGAAAAAGAAGCTCGCGAATATGCCGCGCAAAACGGCATTTCCGACATCAGCGTAAATTAAAAAACTATTTGCCTACGAAACATACGAAAAAAACGAAAATCTGAAATCTGAAATTCTTTCGTTTCTTTCGTATGTTTCGTAGGCAATAAAAAAAGAATGAGTTCGCAAAAACTGCTCGAATATTTCACAAACCAGCGCGATAAAATCGTTGATTCGATAATCGAAATCGTCGAAATCGAATCGCCGTCCTACGATATTTCGGGAAGCCGAAATGTCGCGGATTTTCTCGAAAACGAAGCCCGTAAAATCTCCGACAAATTTCAAATCGAACGCATTTTTGCCGAAAATTACGGCGAACATTTCATTCTTCGCACACAATCCGAAATCCCGAATCCGAAATCCCAAATTCTTCTTCTAGGGCATACCGACACGGTTCATCCAATCGGCACCAAAGCGCAAAATCCGACGCGAATCAAAGACAGAAAACTTTACGGTTGCGGCACATTTGATATGAAGGCGAATGTCGTTTTAATGTTTGAAATTCTTCGCTTTTTTGCAGAATTTGATCTTGAACCGACGCGCCCGATCACGGTTTTATTGAGTTGCGATGAAGAAGTCGGAAGTTTTACGGGACGTGAAATTGTCGAACGCGAAGCCTTAAAATCGGCATTTTGTCTAGTGTTTGAGCCGTCAATTAACGGCAAAGTAAAAACGGGCAGAAAAGGAACGGGAATGTTCACTCTGAAAGCGCACGGAATTCCCGCACACGCCGGACTCGAACCCGAAAAAGGCGCGTCCGCCATTTTGGAAATTTCGCGGCAGATCGAAAAATTACACACGTTAAATAATTTGCAAATCGGCACAACTGTCAATGTTTGCACCATTTCCGGCGGCACGACGACAAACGTAATTCCTTCGGAAGCCGAATGTTCGATTGATGTCCGATTTACGTCAATGGCAGAAGCCGAACGCATTGAAAACGAAATCAGAAATCTGAAATCGTTTGATAAAAGAGTTTCCATCGAAATTTTAGGCGAAATTAATCGTCCGCCGCTCGAACGAAACGAAAATGTTATAAATCTTTACGAAAAAGCTAGAAAAATTGCGCTCGAATTAAAGTTTGAACTCGGTGAAGCACAAGTCGGCGGCGCGTCGGACGGAAATTTTGTCGGAGTTTTAGGCGTTCCGGTTCTCGATGGTTTGGGTATTTCCGGCGCGGGCGCACACACACTCGAAGAATTTGTTTTTGTCGAAGATATTCCGCGCCGCGCCGCATTGATTGCGAATCTTCTGCTTACTGATTAAAATTATGACTGCTCAAAAAAAACAACGCGGACCGCGAAATCGCACGATTGAATTGAGCGTGGAGGAAATCGAACTTTATCGAAAGCGTTTGGTTTGCGAAAAAGATTTAAGCGATTTTCAGAATAAAATCATTTGCAGCGATGCTTTTCAAGTCTTAAAAAAATTGCCCGAAAAATCTTTCGATTTGCTTTTTGCCGATCCGCCGTATAATTTAACCAAAAAATTCGGTGCGGAGAGATTTAAACAAACTTCGTTGGACGATTACGAAATTTGGCTCGAATCTTGGCTTTCCGATTGCGCGAAACTCTTAAAACCAAACGCATCAATTTACATTTGCGGCGATTGGAATTCGGCAAGCGCGATTCAGCGCGTCGGGATGAAGTTTTTTCGTTTGCGAAACCGCATCACTTGGGAACGCGAAAAAGGTCGCGGTGCAAAGGCGAATTGGAAAAATGCTTCGGAAGATATTTGGTTTTTCACCGTTTCGGACGATTTTATTTTTAACACCGAAGCCGTAAAAATCCGTCGTAAAGTCATCGCGCCTTACACCGAAAACGGCAAACCGAAAGATTGGGAAAAAAGCGCGGAAGGAAATTTTCGCGTAACGCATCCGTCAAATCTTTGGACTGATTTAACCGTTCCGTTTTGGTCAATGCCCGAAAATACTGAGCATCCGACACAAAAACCGGAAAAATTGCTGGCGAAAATAATTTTGGCTTCGACAAACGAAAACGATCTGATTCTTGATCCTTTTGCCGGAAGCGGAACGACTGCGGTTGTTGCAAAAAAATTAACCCGCAATTTTACCGCAATTGAGGCAGACGAAAATTATTGTCTTTTGGCGCAAAAACGGCGCGAACTAGGTGAAAAAGATAGAACAATCCAAGGCTTTGTTGATGGTATTTTTTACGAAAGAAACACGCCGATAAATAATAAAATAAAATGATTGAAAGATTTTTGTTGGAAGCATTTATTCAAGTCGTCGGACTTGCGTTGATTGCCATTCTTTTGGTTAAGACAAAAGCTAAGGAAAATTATTTGCGCGTTTTGTTTTTCGCGCTTATTTTCATCGTCTATCAAGTTGCTCTGGTTTTGCCGAGATTAGTAAGCGGTCTTAATTTTTTCGAGTCGAATTGGAATTGGGAGGGAAAGATTTTCGGCATTATTTTGGGCGTGATTTGCTATTTTGTTTTTAGAAATTATTTTGCCGAAAACGATTTTTTCACTTTTCGGCAAAATCCTGAAAACAAGAAAAAAACGTGGATTGTCGCAATTTCGGTCATTGTTTCATCGGCAAAAGCGATTTCAGCGCGGAAACGCTCGCCTTTCAACTGACAATGCCGGGTTTGGACGAAGAAATTATGTTTCGCGGCATTTTGCTTGGACTTTTGCTAACGGCTTTACGCGAAAGATTTTTAATTTTCGGTAATCCGGCAATTTTGCTGACCGCAATTCTTTTCGGGTTTTTGCACGCTTTTGGCTTGTCGAAAGATTACAAGTTGAGTTTCGACATCATCAGTTTTTTGCACACAGGAATCGGTGGCTATGTTTTTGCGTGGCTGGCTTTGCGAAGCGAAAGCCTTTTTTTACCAATTTTAACGCACGGTTTGACCAATTTTTTCGCTGCGCTTGCAACGATGCTAAAATAATTTGACTGAAAATTTTATGAAAATCGCCACTTGGAATGTAAATTCAATCGCAATTAGGCTCGAAGCCGTTTTTAATTGGCTCGACGCGACAAAAACAGACGTGCTTTGTCTTCAGGAAACAAAATGCGTTGACGAAAAATTTCCGCTCGAAGCTATCCGAAATTTCGGTTATGATGCAGTTTTTATGGGACAAAAAAGCTACAACGGCGTGGCGATTTTGTCGAAACATAAACTCGAAAATCCGCAATATAATTTCGCGGACGACGATGCAGATGCGCCGAAACGTCTAATTGCCGCAACCGTCAATAACATTCGTATTGTTAACACTTACATTCCAAACGGCACGGAACTTTGGACAGATAAATTCACTTTTAAATTGGATTGGCTTCAGCGTTTGCGAAAGATGTTCGACGTAAATTCACCTAAAGATTCGGACGTTTTGCTCTGCGGCGATTTTAATGTCGCACCCGAAGAAACTGATGTTTGGAGCGTCAAAAATTGGGAAGGCAAACTGCATTTTTCAAAACCCGAACGCGCCGCCATTCACCACGTCAAACAATGGGGATTTACGGACGTTTTTCGCCAACAAAACGGCGATTTGCAAGAATTTTCGTGGTGGAATTACCGCGAAGGCGCGTTTCCAAAAAATCAAGGTTTGCGAATTGATCACATTTGGACTTCGGCGAGTTTGGCGGAAAAATGTGTTGGCTGTTGGATTGACCGCGAACCGCGAACTTGGGAACGCCCAAGCGACCACACGCCCGTTGTCGCAGAATTCAAGATTTGAAAATGAACAATCCAAAACCCATTTGGCTCGTGCGGCACGGGCAAAGCACAGCAAATTTAGCGCGGCATAAAGCGGAAGCGGAAAAACTTTTGACGATTGATTATGACGAGCGCGAGATGGATATTCCTTTGTCCGAAAAAGGCGTTGAGCAATCAATTTCGGTTGGGCGTTGGTTTAAATTTCAGAAGGAAAAACCGACCTTGATTTTTGTTTCTCCTTACCTGCGGACGGTTGAAACGGCGCGTTTGATTGCTGAAAATGCAAAATTTCACAGCATGGAAATTGTTCAAGACGAAAGACTTAGAGAACGCGAACTCGGAATTTTCGACCGTCTGACAAAGCTCGGCGCAATGCAGAAATTTCCCGAAGAATGTGAAAAACGCGAACATTTCGGAAAGTTTTATTATCGTCCGCACGGCGGCGAAAATTGGGCTGATGTTGCGCTTCGTTTGCGTTCGTTTTGGCGTGATTTGTGTTTGCATCACGCGGACGAAAAAGTTTTAATTGTTACGCACGAAGTCGTTATCAGAGTTTTTCGCTACGTCATCGAACGGCTGACGGAAGAAGAAATTATGGCGGTTGACCGCGCTTCGGACATCGAAAACGGTGCGATTTCTTCGTATAATTTTGAGGAGGGAAGGAATAAATTCGTCTTGAAATTGGATAATTATTTGCCGTAGAAATTATGAAAAATCAACAATTTATCCCGCTTGATTTTCAAAGAATCGAAAATCAAATGAGCCGCGCTCAAGAGTTTTACGAAAACTTAAACCGACGACGCACGGTGCGCGATTTTTCCGATGAACCTGTGCCGCTCGCACTGATTGAACGCGCAATTCAAACCGCCGGAACTGCGCCATCGGGCGCAAATATGCAGCCTTGGCGATTTGTCGTCGTTCAATCGCCCGAAGTGAAAAAACAAATCCGCGAAGCCGCTGAAAAGGAAGAGTTTGAAAGTTACAATAAGCGAATGTCAGACAAATGGCTGCGCCGACTTGCGCCGCTCGGAACTGATGAAAACAAACCTTTTCTTGAAATTGCGCCGTATTTGATTGTCGTTTTTCGCATCACTTCGATTGTCGAAAACGGCGAATCTGAGCCGACTTATTATTCGCAAGAATCGGTTGGAATTGCGGTCGGAATATTGCTTGCGGCTTTGCATAATGCAGGTTTAGCGACTTTGACGCATACGCCGAGTCCGATGAAATTTTTGCAGGAAATCTTAGGTCGTCCGAAAACGGAAGTTCCGTTTGTGCTGATTCCGGTCGGTTATCCGGCGGAAAATGCGAAGGTTCCAGACATAAAACGCAAATTGCTTGCGGAAATTATGGAAATCGTTTGAAAAATCTTCTCTGAAACCTTTAATCTTTAATTTGCGTTAGATTTTTAACCTTCGAAATAGTTGATAACTTATAACTGATAGCTGATAACTAACTTGGTGTGAATCAAAATACTGTGGGAAAAACTTTTTCGGCGAAAGATTTAGAAAAATCCGATGCCGAATTGATTAAAAATTGTCGGCGCGGCGATGAGTCGGCGTGGGACGCGCTCGTCAGTCGTTATCAGCGTTTGATTATCACGATTCCGCGCCGCGCAGGTTTGAGCGAAGAACAAGCGTCAGACGTTTTTCAAGAAGTTTTTTTGACGCTTTTTGAAAAATTGGGCGAAATCGAACAGCCTGAAAGAATCCGTTCGTGGTTGGTTACGACAGCGAAATTTAAAACTTGGGGAATTATTCGCGGTCAAAAAAATCTATATTCGCCCGAAACCGAAGAAGAAATGGAAGCGGAAATGGCGAGCCTTGCGGACAAATCGCCACTTGCGGACGATGTTTTAATCGAACTCGAACAACAACATCAAATTCGCACTGCGCTGAAAGATTTGGAAGAACGCTGTCAAAAAATTCTTTCAATGATTTATCTGCGCGATGCGGCGGCGAGTTATGCGGAAGTTGCAACGGCAATTGGCGTTGGCGAAACAAGCATCAGCCCAATGCGTTCGCGCTGTTTGCAAAAATTGGCAAAAATTTTGCAAAAGTGAAAAAGATTAAAAGTGAAAATGTGAAAAAGTTTTGTTCATTCGGCTCAACCAACTTTTTCACATTCTCACATTTCCACTTTTTCACTTTGAACTGTCTTTTTGAACTTAGAGTTTGCACTGTCAGTTTGTGAGGGCAAACAAAATGATTTTAGGAATGACAAACGGAAACGAACATTTAATAAACAAAATCGTGTCGCTGATGGAGACGGATTCGTCGGCTGATGCGCCGCAAGATGCGATAAAATGGGCAAAAAACATTTTCCGCACTCGCGCTATTCAACCCGAAAAATCATTGATGCAAAAGGTTTTAGCGGTTTTGCAAATGGATTTGTCGCCGAACAAAGCGGTTTTCGGTGAGCGTTCCGCATCGGGCGCAACGGCGCGGCAGATGTTGTTTTCGGCAGGCGAGATTTCGGTTGATTTGCGAATTTCCGAAACCGAAAAAGGTTTTAATTTGCGGGGACAAATTTTGGGCGAAGGTTTTGCAAATTGCGTTGTAAAATTCGGCGAATTTGAAGTAAACTCAAACGAATTGAGCGAATTTTCGTTCACGGAAATCGAAAAAGGAAACTACAATTTGACATTAAAAACAGACGAAACGGAAGTTGTTATCGAAAATTTAATTTTTTAACACAAAGGCGCAAAGACGCAAAGATTTTTTGATGATTTTCTTCGCGTCTTTGCGCCTTTGCGTTAAAATCTTTTTATGCAACTCCGAAAGCTCGCCGAAAAACTAATTTCCGCCGAAAACGAAAAGCAAAGAAAAAGTTTATTAACTGAAAATAAACAATTTGCAGACGAAAAACTCGCACTTGTTCTGAAAGAAATCTGCTACGAATCTTGGACAACAGAACCAACCAAAGCACAAAAAACCGCGCAAGCGATAAAAACTCTACTGAAATTTAATACGAAGCGCGAAACCGAAGCCTTATCTTTTTGGGTTTCGGGAATTGCCGATTTAACACGCGGAAAACTTGAATCGGCGATAAAAAACCTCGACAAATCTTCCGAAATCTTTCAAAAAATCAATAAAAACCACGAAGCAGCACAAACGAAGGTTGCCAAACTTATTGCGCTTGCGCTTTTGGGAAATTACGCCGAAGCGGTTTGCACAGGCGAAAACGCGATTGAAATTTTTGAAATTTACGGCGACGAGTTGGCAATTGGTAAAATCGAAAACAATATCGGAAGCATTTCGATTCGTCAAGAAAATCTCTCGCGGGCAGAAAAATTCTTTCTTTCGGCACGAAAGCGTTTTCTGAAAAGAAACAATATCGAGGAACTAATCGTTAGCGAAATCGGTTTGGCAAATACTTATTCGGCGATGAACGATTTTCGCAACGCGGACAAATTTTATCGAAAAACACTCGAAAATACGCGAAATTTGCGGATGTTTCTGCGCCAAGCCGAAATTGAAACAAACATCGGAAGCCTTGCACTTTATCGCGGAAAATATGATGAAGCATTGAAATTTTTGGAATCTTCGCGGCAGAAATACGAAGATTTGAAAATGCCGCATCAGATGGCGATTGCCGAACTCGAAATTGCTGACGCATATCTCGAATTAAATCTTGCAGACGAGGCTTTTGAAATTTATCGGCGCATTACGCCTGTGCTTTTAAAATTCAAAATACAAGGCGAAGAAGCACGTTCACACAACAAATTCGGACAAAGCGCAATGTTGCTTGGCGACAAAAAAACGGCGCGAAGGGAACTTGAAAAAGCTGCAAAACTTTACGAAAAAGAAAAGAATTTTGTCGGTTTGGCGCAAGTTTATTTAGCAAAAGCACAACTTGAATTAGCTGAAAACAAATATGAAAAATCTCTGAAATTAGTCGAAAACGCACAAGTGTTTTTTGAAAAACTAAAAAATCAACGCTTTATCTTTTTGGCAAATTTTTTGAAAGGCGAAATCTGGCAAAAATTAAACGAATTTGAAAAATCTGAAAGAATTTTGTCAGAAACATATCTTAAATCAATCAGAAAAAATCAGCCGAATATCGCTCAAATTTGCCAAATCGGATTGGCAAAAATCGCCGAGCAAACAGGTGAAATTCTGAAAGCTAAAAAACATTATCGAAAAGCAATCTATTTAATTGAATCGCTTCGCGCGCCACTTCCCGCAGAAGAATTTCGGATGGCTTTTTTGGCAGATAAACTATTGCCTTTTGAAAATTTAGCCAAAATTTATCTTGCTGAAAATAATTTGGGAAAAGCGTTTTCGCTGATTGAAAAAGCGCGGGCGCGGACGCTTTCGGAAAGTTTGGACAACGATTTTTTGGGACAAGATAAAAGCGAATTTTCGCCGAAACTTGCCGCAAGATTACACGATTTGCGCGAGGAATTGAATTGGTTTTATAGTCGTTTGAATCGCGCCGAAGTTGCTGATTTTGCACTTTTACAAACGGAAATAAAACGGCGAGAAAAGAAAATTTCAGACGTAATGCGGCAGATTGAAAGCATTCGTAGTCCCGCCTTGAGGCGGAATTCCGTTGGCGAAGAATTTCGCCTCAAGGCGGGACTCGAAACGCTTGGCGAAAATAAAGTTCTACTTGAATTTGTTAATTTCGATGGCAATCTTTCTGCCTTCGTAATTACTGAAAAGAAAATTTATTTTGCTGAAAATCTTGCGAAAGAAACCGAAATTATTGAGTTTTTGGAAGGTTTGCAATTTCAATTCGGTGCGCTTCGATACGGAGGGAAAAGTTTGGGAAATTTTATGGACGAACTCAAAAAACGTGCAGATTTTTATCTCGAACGGCTTTATGAAAAATTGATTTTGCCAGTCGAAAAATTTATCGGTGCGAAAAATTTGGTTGTCGTTCCGGTTGGGGTGTTGCATTACGTTCCGTTTCACGCTTTGCGCGAAAGCGAAACTTATTTGATTGAAAACCGCGAAATCGTCTATGCGCCGAGCGCGAAGGTTTGGCAAACTTTGGCTGAAAGAAAAACAAAGAAAGCGAAAACGGCTTTGCTAATAGGTTTTGCGGACGAAAAAATTCCGCTCGTTAATCGGGAAATTGAAGCGATTGGAAAAATTTTTCCGAAGGCGAAAGTTTTTACGGATGGCGCGGCAAATTTTGAAAATTATACGCAAAATGCGCCCGATTTCGACATTTTACATCTCGCTTGCCATGGACAATTTCGCGCTGAAAATCCGCTTTTTTCGAGTCTGCACTTGGCGGACGGATTTATTACTGTAAAAGATATTTGCTCGCAAAAATTAAAAGCCGAACTCGTAACTTTGAGCGCGTGTGAAACAGGTTTGAATAAAATTTTTGCGGGCGATGAGATTTTAGGTTTGGCGCGAGGTTTTCTTTCGGCAGGCGTTTCATCTTTGATTTTAAGTCTTTGGACGGTCAGCGATGAAGCAACTACGGAATTGATGAAAGATTTTTACGCCGAATTGCAACGCGGTGCGAGTGTTTCCGCATCATTAAGAATAGCCCAAAACAATTTTATCAAGCGCGGCGCACATCCTTATTTCTGGTCGCCTTTTGCGCTGATTGGAAGATAATTTTCTCCGAAGCTGTCTTTTTGATAGGATAAAATGCACTGTTTATTCGGTTAGGAAGTATTTTTTGAGGAATTTGTGTTAAGAAATGAATAAATTGATTGCAAATTTTTGGCTGAAAGCCTGTTTCGCGTTGCTTTCGGTCTTTGCTTTTTTCGGCAACAGCTTCGGGCAGAATTGTGAAGCCGCGCCGGGTGAAATTTTGCTCAATCTTGTAAATCAAACCGATTTACAAGCGGTTGCAACGCAATACGGTTTGAATCCGACACCTTTGGGAACGGTTGGCGTGCCGCCGACTTATCGGATGCAGATTACCAACGGGCAGACGGCTTGCCAAGTTGCCGCCGCGATGCAAACCGATGCACGAATTTCGCGGAAAGAATCAAACCGGACGGTGAAAATCGTTGAAAATCCGAATTTGGATTGGACAAACGGGCAATCATGGTCAATCGGGCAATCGTGGTCAATCGGCGGAAGCGCGAAAGGTTTTAACAAACAATGGTTTCCAAGTATGATAAATCTTCCGCAAGCTCATACAATTTCAACCGGACAGAACATTATCATCGCGGTTTTGGACACGGGAATTGACTTAAATCATCCCGCTTTTGCAGGCAAATTGGTTCCGGGCTACGATTTTGTGGACAACGACAACAATCCGAGCGAAGTTGGCGTTTTGCATCAAAATCCGTCTTACGGACACGGCACGCACGTTGCCGGAATTATCGCAATGACCGCGCCAAACGCCAAAATTATGCCGTTGCGCGTTTTAGACGCGAATGGTGAAAGCAATCTTTGGAAAATCAAAGACGCAATGGTTTTTGCGGCACAAAACGGCGCAAGCATTTTGAATATGAGTTTCGGTTATCCGCAAGATTTTACGCCGCAAAGCAATAAATTTTTGGAATGTCTGTTTCGAGAAGCAGGAATAGGTTGCGTAGAGCAAAATTTTCCCGAATTGAGCGATGAAAATTTGCTTATCGTAACCGGCGCGGGAAATGGCGGACAAATTGGCAACGGCGCAAATCGAATTTATCCCGGAGCCGAGCGTGGCGCATTGATGCCCGGCAACGGAGAGAATGGTATTGACGATAATTTGTTGAATGTTGGCGCAAGCACTCGTTACGATGAGTTGGCTGTTTTCTCGACAATGGCTAATGTAACAGATAATGATGACCGTTGGGTGAGAAGTGTCGCGCCGGGCGAGAATATTGTCAGCACACTTCCGGACGGACGTTATGGCGTTTGGTCGGGAACTTCGATGTCCGCGCCGATTGTGAGCGGAATTGCCGCATTGGTTTTGCAAATTCGTCCGCTCAATCTGCCAAACAGAACGATGTCGGCAGTCGTTGAAGAAATTGAAGAAACCGGATACGGATGGGAATGTAATGTTCCATCAAGAAATATTTTTATGAAAACGGCACGAGTTGACGCTTTTCGGGCGGTGATGAATATTCAAACGAACACGCCGCAACAACCCGCTTGTCTGCCGTAATTACTTTGTTACGAAATTCACATTCGATAAAATGCCAATCTGAAAACAGGTTGGCATTTTTTTTGCAAAAATTTCAGAGCATCTGTCTTTTCCCCTTAGTTTTTCGCACTGTTCGTATGAAAGCCGCATATATTGGGCAAATTTTTTACAAATGCGGACAGTATAAATAAATAGGAAGGTAGAAAAAATAATGAAAAAGAACAAAACAAATGGGCAGATGTGGAAAATTGCATTAGTAATCGTAGCGGTTTTTGCTTGGGTAGCAGTGCCGTTTTTGATGCAGGAAAAAGTTTCGGCGGGCAGCGTTCCGATTCTTGTCAGAACGGCAAATTTGGTTTCGCCGACGGGCAGCGTTAATCCGCACGGCGCGGCTGAATATCAGCTTTATGCTAGCGGACACCGCGAACTCGAAGTTGAAATCGAAGACGTAAATCTTCCTTCGGGAACTTCGCTGAACGCGATTGTTGACGGCAATTCGGTCGGACAGATAATCTTAGCCGCGGACCAACGCGGACGATTAAAACTTCGCACCGAAGACGGCGATACGGTTCCCGTTACAACAGACGGTTCAACGGTTGAAGTCAGAAACGGCGAAACAATTTTGGTCGCAGGCGTTTTGAACGGCGGCGGACCGAATCCGACACCTTCGCCGAGCGGTTCACCGACAGGTTCGCCAACCGGTTCACCCACTGGAACTCCGACAGGTTCACCGAGTCCGAGTCCGTCAGGTTCGCCGAATTCGGGAGATTTGTTCGCAGGTTTGTCAGGCGCGACAATTAATGGCGTAGTGCCGCGTGGTTTCGGACAATATGAATTGCACAGCAGTCGGCGCGAATTGGAAGTCCGCGTTTCGCAAATCAATCTTGCGGGCGGAACAGCTTTAACCGTTGTCGTTGACGGCACAGCAGTTGGAAATTTCAGTTTAGAATCAGACGGCGACGGCAGATTGCGTTTGCGTTCGGACAACGGCGACACCGTGCCGAATGTTACTGCCGGTTCTACAATTTCAGTGCGTAACGGCGCAAACACGATTCTCGCGGGAACTTTCGGTGGCGCGACACCGACACCTTCGCCTTCGCCGGGTGTAACGCCGAGTCCTTCGCCTTCGCCGAGCCAAGGCAGATATTTTGAAACGCATCCGACAGGAAGCGGAATCAATCCGCCGGTAACGACAGCAGCAAACGCGGAATTCAAAGTTTTCTTAAATGCCGATGAAACGCAAGCAACATTGACGGCAGAATTTCACAATCTTTCGAGCGCACAAACGGGCGCAAGAATCGAAACAACCGTCGGAACGGCAGCAGTCGTTCACAGTTTCCCGACAATCGGCGGAACAAACGGAAATTTGGCAACGGCAACAATTGCAGTTACGCCCGTGCAAGTTCAACAGCTTCGCGCAGGTCTTTGGTTTGCAGTTATTACGAGCGCAAACAATCCGAACGGCGAAGTCGGCGGAACATTTACGCAACATTCAAACCGAAGCGATTTCGATGGCGACGGAAGCAACGATTTCTCGGTTTTCAGACCTTCGACAGGCGTTTGGTATTCGCAAAACAGTGAAGGATTTTCAGCACAAACATTCGGTTCGGCAACGGACGTTCCGGTTTCGGCTGACTACGACGGAGACGGACGCACGGATTCGGCAGTCTTTAAGAACGTCAACGGCAGTGGTGTTTGGGAAATCAAACGAAGTTCGGACGGCGGCATCAGCGCAACCCAATTCGGACTTTCGACAGATGTTCCGGTGCGCGGCGATTTTGACGGCGACGGACGCAATGATGTTGCAGTGTTCAGACCTTCGACAGGTGTTTGGTATGTTCAAAAGAGCAACAACACAGGTTTCATCATCGTCCAATTCGGCACGAATGGCGACAAAGCAATGGCTTCCGATTTCGACGGCGACGGACGCGATGACATCGTGATCTTCAGACCTTCGACAGGTGTTTGGTATTGGATTAGAAGTTCAAACGGTTCGATCGGAATCGTCCAATTCGGTTCAAACGGCGACATTCCGCTCAAAGGCGATTTCGACGGCGACGGACGCGAAGACATCTCGGTTTGGAGACCTTCAACAGGTGTTTGGTATATCTGGAAAAGTTCGGACAATGGTTACGATATTCGCCAATTCGGTCTTGACGGCGATGTTCCGGTTGCCGGAAATTACGACGGCGACACGAAAACCGACATCGGAATTTTCCGACCTTCGACAGGCGTTTGGTATATCTGGCGAAGCGTTGATAATACTTTTGAATATCGTCAATTCGGTTTGGACGGCGATATTCCGACGATTGCCCAATAAAGTTTAGAGCGGAGAATTTAGTTGAATTTCAACTAAATTCTCCGCTCTAAACGGAAAAGCAACGTCAATAAAAATCAGAACATCAAAGATTTGCTTCTGAAAGTTATTTAACAGTAATCGAAGCTATCGCTTGAATGTTCGCCTTAACTGCTTGCCCTCCTCGCAGTTAAGGCTTTTTTTATTTTGGTCTTTGGTTTTTGTCTAAGACCCAAGACCAAAAACCAAAGACCTACAATACTATTTCAAAATTCCTTCAATCTGTTTGATATGCCGCAGTTCGTGTCCGCCGACGAGCGCGAGCCAATCGTGTGCGGTCAAATCGCCGAAAAACGGATGCGGGAATTTGAAATCCGAACATTCGACGGATTCAAACATCGGACGAAGTTCTTCTAATTTTGCGCGGGTTTCGTCTAATTTTACAAAAGATTCGGCAATCGTCTGCGTTCCCGAAGGACGCACGCGATCAGGTGCTTCAAATTTCAAAGTTTGACCTTGCGCCGCTTTTTGTATAAAAGTTTCGGAAATTTTCGCTTCACCGCTTGCCGCCGCGCCTTTTGCTTTTGCTTCGTTCAAAAGTTTCGCGGAAATCCGCATCATTCCTTCCTGCACAATAGCGATATGTTCGACAATATTTTCAATCGTCCAATCGCCTTTTTCGGCAAGAAGTTTCGTCTCCTCATCGGTCAAATTTCCGACCGTTGCCTTTAATTTCTCGCGGATTTTATCGTTTGCCGCGTAGATTTCGGATATATTTTGATAATTCATAGTTTTATTTTTGGTTCGTTGTCGGAATCGCTTGCGGAGAAAAAATCAAACGATGCCAACGGAAATAGCTTCGCACGTTGTTTGCAGGATTTTCAAATAATTTTTGATAGCCGGTTTGCAAATAAAGCATATTCGGTTCTGTCCATTTCAAATCAACAATCGGATTGAACCAAACCTTTGCATCTTCGTCAATTTCGGTGCTGACGACGGCGTTGGCGTTCGTGTTTGTGTTCGTTTCGACATTCGCGGGTGTGCCGTTGATGTTGGCTTGTTCTTGCCGCGCAACATTGTCTTTGTGCGTTTTTGACGATAAAAGCAAAGGATTTTGGAGCGGAATTGCGGCTTGCGTCGGCTGTGTGCCGAGCGCGTCATAGACTTTTATCGTTTTGTCGTAAGCGACCGCAATTTTTGTCGAATCGGGCGACCAAACGGGATAAGTATTTGTCG